>CAJLZE010000012.1 GCA_905210995.1 uncultured Anaerotruncus sp. | reverse complement strand
CGTTAGCGCGGCAGCCTTTTATCCGGAAATATATTGCACGGTCACGGCAGCGCTCCGGTGCCGGGCGCCGGTTATGCGTCGCGGCTTTTTTTACTGCCCGTCGATCGTATAGTCGAAATATTCTCTTGCCGCTGCGGAGTAAACGGCAATGGAGCGGCAGAGCGCCGCAAGTCCGTCGTTGCCCGACGCCTTGTTCGCGCAGTATGTCGTCACACTGTAAGAGAGCACGCGGTCATAGCTCACGCTGCCATCGGCATCAGTCTCGCAAAGCCGGAAATAGTATGTGTCGGCTAACTTTTTGGCGGGTATACCGTCAAGCTCAAACACACCGTCGGTATGGGTGAGCACCGTTTTGCAGTTGTCCATCGTGAGAAGAGCGCCCGCGTCGCCGCCCGAGACGAGAGCGGCATATTCCGCACCGCTCCACACGAGCAGACGGTAGCTGCTGCCGTCCTCAAGTCCGGTAGCACGCATGCGTATGCCGACCTTATCCTTCAGGTCAAGGCTTGCCGAGGTGATGTGCGCACGGCTTGAATAATCAACATCCGGCGCCTCCGCTGCGCGCCGCCACAGCTCGTCCTCGGGGAATTCGGGCAGCGCCTGTCCGTCCTCGGGCAGCGCAAGCTTTGCGGGATTTTCCGTGTTGTAATCAAAATAGCTCTGCGCTTCGGAGCCGTAGTTCAGCATCGCGCTGAGCAGGCGGTCAAGCTTTCGCCTCTCCTCGCCCTCGCCGCCGCCGTACATATTCGCGGCGTACTGCGTGACGGAGTAGCTCACCTCGCCAGAGAATCTTTCGTATGTAACGCCGCCCGACATCGCGGTGGCACGCACGTAGGCGCGAACTGTGTCAGCCATCTTTTTTGGCGGCAGTCCCTCGGTCATGAAGTAAAGATAACCGTTGTCGCCGACGGAGGAGAGCGGGCTTTCCTCTGTCTCGCCGTCGCCCACGGTGTAAACGAGCGAATATTCTATCCCGTTGCCGGAGCCCGTGCGGTCGGAGGCGTCGGCGCCGAAGCGTATGGCGACATTGTCGGCGATGACAAGGCTTGCCGAACGCACCGAAATATCAAACGCAGAGGTGTATGATATCCTGCCGCCGATATTTTCGGAGGCTACAAAGGGATCGTCCTCAAGAGCCTGCAGCGCTTTATCCGATATGACCGCGCCGCCATCAACGCGCAGCGTTGTCCCGCCCGCACCGAATGCGCCGCAGTCGAGCACCACGCCCGCGGGCAGGGTGACGTCTCCGCCGCCCAGTGTGTCGGTCAGCAGAAGGCGTACCTCGGTGCCGTCATCGCCCGCGGCAAGCCGCCTTGCCGCCTCGCCCGCAGCCTCGTCGAGCGTCTCAAAGCCCGCGCGCTCGGTGTGCTCGCCGCCGTTGTATATGTCGTATATCACCGCCGGCAGCTCACCGGTCTTTTTCATGTATTCGAGAGACGACCAGCCATCCTTACCGCCGTAGAAAACGCGTCCCCAACGCCCGTCGGCGCTTATTTCGGTCACCCATACGGTGCTGCCGTCGGGGATGAGCGCAAGGTGGGCATATCCCGTGCCGGGCCCCGATCTTACGCGCAGACCGCCCTCGGCATCTACGCGGCAGACGGCGGGAGCATCTACCCCCACAGCGGGCTCGGGCGTCTGACCGTCGTCCTCTTCAAACAGGATAACTCCGTCAAACACAAACGAGCGCGGGTTGTAGCAGGCAAAAAGCTCGTCTATCGTGCATTTTATCACACTGCCCTCGGGATAGTATTTTCCGCCGACTCTTATGCCGTAGCTGTCGGAAAAGAAAACGCTGCCGTCGCGGATGAGGTGGATAAAGAAGGTGTGACCGTATTTTTCTCCGGCGCCGCCGGCTTTTGAGAAGCCCGCAAGCACATTGCGCACCGGCTTGCCGTCCGCTGCGGCGACTATCGCCTCGAGCGCGCTCTTCAGCGTGTAGTCGTCCTCGGGGTATGCCCGTACGCGGTATCCGCCGGTCGTTTTTGTGAGGTTGCAGTAATTTCCGAATTCGTCGTTGCCGTTGCCGCCCACATATGTGCGGTTTATGCCGAGCAGCAAAAGCTGGATGTTCACATACCATGCGCAATAGCCGTTGAAGGAGCGCACACCGGCGTAAACGAGCGCACGCGAGCGCAGGGTGCTGATGGCGGTCACGAATTCAGCGTCGGTGGCGTCGAGATCGGGCATTTCATACCCGTTCGATGTCTCCGACACCGCGGAGAGGAGCATGGGATTGCATAAAAGCACCGACAGCGCCGCGATGAGAGAAACGGCGCATCTGAGCATTCTGTTTATGTATATACCGGCGTTACGGTGCGATCTCTTCATTTTGACACTGCCTTTCCGACTGTTTATGACTTCATGTGATCCGCCCCGACCGACAGCGGCGAGTATGGCAATAAATTCACATTATAATTTTACCATCGACAAAACGCGCTGTCAAGGCAAAAGCGGGAATGTTCACAATATAGTATAACTTTTCGCCGCAAAGATCGTGTGAACACCCGCGCCGGGGCAACGCGGCGCCGGGGATAACAAATAATTTACAACTGATTTCAGATTATGATTGAATACAGGCGCATAAAGTGGTAAAATAAATGCAGTCGGCAGCGCTTGCGGAATGTCAGGCGCATCTGTCCGCCTACGCCGGACAGCATCAGAACATGGAAAGGAAGTACGAATGAATTACAATCCCGATAACGCCGTGACGCGAGACGATTTCGGCAGAATAGAAAACGCCGCACGCCGCCGCACGGCACCGCGCCGCACACCGGCGGATAAGGATCCCTCCGAGCGCGGCTATCACAACATATTGTCGGTCATGGTGTGGCCGCTTTTTGTGCTCTATCTTGAGCTTGTTCTTCGCTTTCTGCTGTTCGGAAAGCTCACCGGCAGACAGTTTGCCTACGCCGTGCTGTTTTCGTTCGGCACGGGGCTGATCTGTGCCGTGCTGACGTCCTTCTTCAGCAAAAAGGTCAATTTCATACTGACGCTTGTCATATCCGGCTTCTTCAGCGTATATTTCAACGTTCAGCTCATCTATTACAAGTTCTTTCATACCTTTTTCTATTGGGATCAGCTTGCCGAGGCGGGCAATGCCACAGCATTCTGGCGCGAGACCCTCAGCACCATCATCTCAAACTGGTACGGTGTGCTGCTGCTCCTTATGCCGTTCGTGCTCTATTGCATATTCGGCAGAAAGTATATGCCCGCCGAGCCGTATGACTGGAGCCTGCGCGGCATTGCCCTCGCAGTCGCCTGCGTGCTCATACTGGGCGGCAACAGCTTTATCTCATACCACAACGAGGAATTCGACGACAAATACTACTACGGCTCGGGCTACAGCATCTCAGAGGCTGTTCAGCGCTTCGGGCTTCTGACCGCCTTCAGGCTCGACACGCAGTATACCCTTTTCGGCGTCCCGTCCGGAGACGATCCCATCCACACGCCCGACGGCACCACGGTAGACCCGAATGAGATATTCCAGACGACGACCCCCGCCACCGACGCGCCGACGCCGGGCACGTCGGGCGACTCTGTGGATACCGAGCCGCCGAAGCCGGTAGACACGAGCCCCAACGTGCTCGATATCGACTTTGACGCGCTCATTGCCGGCACTACGAACAAAGAGCTGCAGAACGCGCATAAGTACTTTCAGAACCGCACGCCCTCCAAGAAAAACGCCTATACCGGCCTTTTTGAGGGCAAAAATGTCATAATCATGACCGTTGAGGCATGGGCGCCGGCAGCGATAAACGAAAAGCTCACCCCCACGCTCTGGAAGATGAAGAACGAGGGCTTCGTTTTTGAAAACTATTACTGCTCCTGCTGGGGCGGAAGCACCGCGACCGGCGAATATGCCGTTATGTCCGGCAACTTCTACACCTCTACAAAGTGCCTTGCGTACAGCGCCGACACGCTGATGAAATTTGCGCCCGGCAATATGTTCGGTGCGGCGGGTTATGAATGCTACGGCTTCCATAACCACACTTACACTTATTACAGCAGAGACAAGTCGCACCCCAACATGGGCTACAAGTGGTTCGGCATCGGCAACTGGGATAAATCCTCTCTGTTCACCGATCAGTGGCCGATGTCCGACCGTGAGCTTGCCGTCAACACGCTCGACTATATCACAGCCGACAAGCCCTTTCATATTTATTACATGACGGTCAGCGGTCACGCTAACATGACATGGGGCGGTAATGCCAACGCCCGCAAGCACCGCGCCGAAGTCCTTGCCGCCGGCCTCGGCTACACCAACGAGAACGCGCTCTCCTATATCGCCGCGCAGTATGAGGTGGAGCTTATGGTAAAGACCCTCGTCGAGGATCTTGACCGTAAGGGTATTCTCGAGGATACCGTGTTCGTGATGGCGCCCGATCACTATCCTTATCAGATAACGGAGGACGCAAACCAGACCTACGCGGCGCTCTCCGAGCTTTACGGCATCCCGCTCACCTCCAATCCCTCGGATATCGAGGGCAACTTCGATCTCTACCGCGCGCCGCTCATCATCTGGTCGGCGTCGATGAAGAAGCCCGTAAAGGTGAGCAAGGTATGCTCCGCCATCGACATCATGCCGACGGTCTACAACCTCTTCGGTCTCGACTACGATTCACGCCTTATCACCGGACAGGATATCCTTTCGGACACCCCCGGGCTCGTTCCCCTCAACTGCAACGGTCAGGGCGGCTCGTGGCACTGGATAACCGATTACGGCTCCTACAACACCAAGACCCGCAAATTCACCCCCGCACCGGGCGTAACGGTCAGCGGCGACCAGCTTCAGAGCTATATCAAATCCACCAATGCGGCAATAAATTCGCTGCAGAAATATTCGAAGTATATTCTTGACAAGGACTATTACCGCAAGGTATTTCCGAACGGCTAAGGAGCGTCAGAAATGAAATATGCACTTATAGGCTGCGGCAGGATCGCACCGAATCACATAAAAGCCGCGCTTGCGGCAGCCGACCGTGGGCTCGAGATCGCCGCGATATGCGACATCGTACCCGAAAAGGCGGAGGCGCTTGCAGAGCGCTTCGAGCTCGGCGATGTTCCGCGATATACCGACTACAAAAAAATGCTTGCCGACGTCGCCCCCGGGCTCGTTGCCGTTGCGACGGAGAGCGGTTCTCATGCCGCCGTGGCTCTTGACTGCATCGCGGCGGGCTGCAATGTGATAATCGAAAAGCCGATAGCGCTCTCGATGGCAGACGCGCGGCGCATAGTCTCCGCCGCCGATGCCGCCGGCGTTACGGTGAGCACGAACCACCAGAACCGCTTCAACCGTTCGGTGCAGCTCGCGCGCGGCGCGATCGACGACGGCAGGCTCGGCAGACTGCTGCACGGCAGCGTTCACGTGCTGTGGGGGCGCGACGAAAAATATTACGCCTCGGGCGACTGGCGCGGCACATGGGCTGAGGACGGCGGAACGCTGATGAATCAGTGCATCCACGGCATCGACCTGCTCGGCTGGCTGATGGGCGGCGATATTTCGGAGGTCACGGCGCTCACTGCGCGCATGAATCATCCTTATATCGAAGCCGAGGACATCGGAATGGCGCTCGTTAAGTTCAAAAGCGGCGCGCTCGGAATGATAGAAGGAACAACGAATGTGTACGATGCCGATATGGAGGAAACGCTTTATCTGTTCGGCACCGACGGCACGGTAAAGCTCAACGGCAAAGCCGCAAACAAGGTCGGCTTCTGGCATGTCGCGGGCGACAGCCGCGACGCGGCGGCGATATCCGGTGAGCCCGAAACCGAGATCCCCGGCGTTTACGGCAAGGGACATACCGCGCTCTACGCCGATGTTATCGACGCGATAAAGACCGGGCGCGAGCCTTACGTCACCGCGCGCGACGGTATGCGGGCGCTCGAGACCGTGCTTGCCATATACAAGTCTGCGGCAGAGGGACGGCCCGTCAGCCTCCCGCTCGGAGAATGCTCGACAATGGATTTTTGTGGTAGATTCGACCATATTGAGTGATTCGTATATTCCGCGGCATCATTCCAGCCCCGGAATTATTGAAAATAATCAAAAATGTAAATTTAATTTTAACATATTCTATTGACAAGATGCCATTTTCGCTGTATAATATACCCGCGAGCCAAAAAGGACTTCGCGTAATTACGGAAAGAGGTATCTCATGTACACTGACAAGACCCTGGTCTGCAAGGAATGCGGACAAGAATTCACTTTCACTGCCAGCGAGCAGGAATTTTATGCCGAGAAGGGCTTCACCAACGAGCCCCAGCGCTGCAAGGAATGCCGCGCAAAGCGTAAAAACGCTGCCCACAACGGCACACGCCAGATGTTCGACGCTGTCTGCGCAGAGTGCGGAAAGCCCTGCAAGGTTCCCTTCGAGCCGCGCACCGACCGTCCCGTATACTGCAGCGACTGCTTCAGAAATAAACAGCAGCAGTGATCCGATCCGATCGATCCGCAGAGGACTGCCCACGGGCAGTCCTTTGCGTTTTTGTTTGTTCAAATTCACCTTTTCTACATTGACATTATATTATCAATGTGATATAATAAAAAACAGTCTATCCGCGAAGCGGCTATTTTTATCCGGGAGGGAAACCGTTTTTATGAAAAACCAACTGAAAAAACAGCACAGACAATGGATCGCGTTTGTGCTTGCGCTCCTTGCGGCACTTACGGTGCTTGCGTCCTGCAAAAAGGATCCGTCCGGGGGCGACGACACGCAGATCTCAGGCGACACTACGACCGAGCAATCGCCGGCAGAGCTGTGTCTCTTCGGCGGCAGCGATACATACAACATAATCAGAAGCGAAAGCGAGACCGAGACCGTGCTGAAAGCGGTCAAGGAGCTGCGCAATGCGGTAAACGGTGTGTTCGGCGATACATGGCAGGGCATGGTGACCGAGGACTGGATACAGGGCGTAGCCAAGGGCGATATCGTCGATAACGACAACGCCGAGATACTCATCGGTCTTACCAACCGCCGCGAGAGCCACACCGTGTCCGAAACGCTCGGCAAGGATGAATATGTCATCCGCGCAGTTGGCAAAAAGCTCGTCATTATAGGCAGCGACGAATACGCAACGGCACAGGCGGTCGAGGCGTTCATCGAACAGTATCTTAAAAACATACCCGCGGACAAGCGCGTTGCCGTTTCCGCAACGCTTGACGTAAAGGGCGAGGCATCGCTGCAAAAGGTGCCCGTAAACAGCGAGGCGCAGTATCGCATAATGACATGGAACCTCGGCTGCGAGGTCGGCAAGGTCGAGGATGCGTATACCGTCATGATGAAATACCTTCCCGACATCCTCTCGCTCCAGGAATGCAACAAGGCGATACATACAAAGCTGATAAACAAGCTGCCCAAGTTCTATTCCGTCACCACGCGTTTCCACGCAAACGGAACGACATATGTCTACACGCCCATAATCTACAATACCGAAACGCTTGACCTCAAGGAGGCGGGCGCCGAGTGGCTGCGCGACAGATATACCGGTACCAACACCAAATCGGTCGCGTGGGCGGTGTTCGAGGGCAAGAACGGCGGCACGCCCTTTGCCGTTATCGACTTTCACGGTGCGGTCTGCTCCAATGCCTACAAGGGGTATGAGAACCTCACAAAAGAGCAGCTCAATGCGCAGTCCGATGCATGGCGCACCGGCAACGTGAAGCAGGTTATGGAGATACGCGATCGCATAGTTGAAAAATACGGCGATATCCCGCTCATGGTCAACGGCGACTGCAACTTTACGACCTCGCACAGCCAGTACAAGTACCTTACAGAAGAAAAGGGTATGTACGATGCGGAATTCACGGCGCGCCTCGGCACGGTCACCGGCTACAAGACCTACTTTGACTACGGCACGCCCATAAAGAAGGGCCCCAGCATCGACCACATCTTCGGCATAAGCGGCATCGACTTCGTCGAGCATTATATAGTGCGCGACACCGAGGTGCTCACAGCCTCCGACCACTGCCCCGTATACGTTGATTTCAACCCCAAAAAGCCTTAAGGGGGAAAGATAAAATGAAAAAGTTCCATCTGCGTTACGCAGCGCTGCTTCTTGCGGCGCTCATGCTGCTCACGGCGGCATTCACGGCGTGCAAAAAGCCGGATGCACCCGACGGCGGCACCTCGTCCGGCACCGACACTGAGCCCGCGCCCGCCGAGCTCGTGCTCATAGGCGGCGGCGAAACCTACAACATCATCCGCGGCTCGTATGCCAACGAGGCTGTGCTTGATGCCGTAAAGGGACTTCGCAAAACGCTTACCACACAGTTCGGCGACGTGTGGCAGGGCATTATAACCGAGGACTGGGAGCAGGGCGTCGGCAAAGACGATATCGTGGATAACGACAATGCCGAAATACTTATCGGTCTCACCAACCGCCGCGAAAGCCATACCGTTTACGATACCCTCGGAGAAAATGAGTATACCGTCCGCACCGTAGGCAAAAAGCTCGTCATAATCGGCAGCGACGATTATGCGACAGTGCAGGCGGTGGCAGCCTTCACCTCGGATTATATCGTTAAATCGGACGGCAAAACGCTTTCCGTCTCCGGCTCGCTCAACGTGAGCGGCACGGCGTCGCTGCGTAAAATACCGATAAACGGCGAGGCAAAATACCGGCTCATGAGCTGGAACCTCGGCGGCGGTATCGGAAACGCCGATGATGTGCTCGATATCATGCTGCGCTATCTGCCGGATATCCTGTCGCTTCAGGAGTGCAATAAAAAGATACACACCGATATCATAGCAAAGCTGCCCGAGTACTTTGCAACAGCCGTAAAGCTGCACAGCGACGGTTCGACGTATGTATACACACCGATAGTTTATAACACGAAGGTGCTGACGCTGAAGGATGCGGGCGTCGAGTGGCTGCGTGACCGTTATACCCAGACAAACACAAAATCCATTGAGTGGGCGGTGTTTGAGGATAAAAACGGCGAGACATTTGCGCTCATAAACTTCCACGGTGCCGTATGCTTCAACACATACAAGGGCTTTGAAAATTACACCAAGGCGCAGCTTTCCGCGCAGGTAAACGAGTGGCGCAAGGGCAACGCACGTCAGCTCCTTGAGGTTCGCGACCGTCTTATCGGAAAATACGGTGCGATACCCGTTATGATAAACGGCGACTGCAACTTCAATTCATCCTCCGAGGCGTATAAGATACTCACTGCCGGCGGGATGCAGGATGCCGAATTCACCGCGCGCATTTCAAAAGTAACGGGATACAAGACATATTTCCCGTTCGGTTCGACGTCGGTCGAGTCGGGTGGGAGCATAGACCATATTTTCGGATACAACAGCGTCGATTTCGTCGTACACAACATCGTGCGCGAGTCGCAGGTGTTCACAGCCACCGACCATTGCCCGGTCTACGTTGATTTCAACCCGAAAAAGAACTGAATAAACGGCAGCGCAGTGCGGCATAACGTCGCACTGCGCTTTTTACCTGCGGAGTTTAGTCCGCTTTGCCGGTTTTGCGCGGCATGAGGGCGATTATGACAAGGATTATCGCCACCACTACTATCACGGCTATAATGGCGCCGACGACGGAATTGCCCGTTTCGGGCGCCGCGGCGGTGTCGGTACCGGGCTGCTTTGTGCCGCTGCCGGATGGTGTTCCCACACCTGTTCCCGCGCCGGTGTTCTGCGGCGGGAGCACGTCGCTCCCCGTGTTCTGAGGCGCGTCGGTGCCGGCGGGAGCCGATGTGTCGGAGGCGGCGCTGCCGCTCTCCGCGGGAGTGCTTTCGGCAGGCGGTGCGGGGGTGACGGCGCCGTCCGGTACGCTGTCGGCAGCATCGCTGCTTCCCATCGCCGAGCAGGTGAGCGCCAGCACGCCGAGCGCAAGCGCCAGCAAAAGTGCCGCCGAGGTGAATATGAGTGTGTATCCTGTTTTGGAGGAAATGCGATCTTTCATTCCGAGATCCTTCCTTTTTCGAATATTGAAGCTTATCGTGCGGAATTATTTTACCCGATATCGTGCGGATTAAACCGCAAATATCGAAAGTATATCAATATATTCCGCATATTTTCGGACCTCTCTTGACTTTTCCGGCGGATAAGTTTATAATGAAATACGGTAATATGTAACAAAAGCTGTGAGTGGAGGATCCGTATGAAGCTCTTCGGAAAAAAGAAGTCAAAGGCAGTGGCGCCGGTGTGCAGATCGTTTGCGGACGCAAAAAGACTGCTGCTCATAATAAATCCGGTGTCGGGCAAGCTCAAGGCGCGCGCATCGGCATTTGATATAATCGAAATAATCACCGACGCGGGGTATGTTCCCACCGTGATGATGACAAAATACCGCGGTCATGCCCGCGAGCTTGCGTCAACGGCTGAGGAGCACGGCTTTTCGCGCATCGTATGCTGCGGCGGCGACGGAACGCTAAACGAGGTGATATCCGGCGTCATTTCGTCGGGCAGCAGGCTGCCGATAGGGTATATCCCCGCGGGCAGCACGAACGATTTTGCGTCGAGCCTCGGCATTCCGACCGACCTTGCCGCCGCCGCAAAAACAGCCGTGCACGGCTCGTCGCTCACACTCGATATAGGAAGGTTCGGCGAGGACAGGTATTTTACTTACATCGCCTCGTTCGGAGCTTTTACCGCAGCATCATATTCCGCGCCGCAGAACGTCAAAAACAATATGGGGCATCTTGCGTATGTTTTTGAGGGCGTAAAGGAGTTCTTCAAGATAAAACCCATCAAGGTAGTCTGCGACGACGGCGAAAAGGTCTACCGCGGCGATTATGTTTTCGGCGGCGTTACCAACTCCACCTCTGTCGGAGGACTCGTAAAACTGAGCAGCGACATGGTGGGGCTCGACGACGGGATATTTGAAGTCATCCTCATCAAACGCCCTAAAAATATCGACGATTTCAACCGCATCCTTCAGGCGCTCATCACCTCAAATCTCAACTGCGACATGATCGACTTCTTCCGCGCGTCGAGCGTGAAGTTCCATCTTCCCGAGGGGACTCCGTGGACGCTCGACGGCGAGCGCGCCGATTGCAGCGGCAGTGTTGAGATAAGCGTTATACACAACGCGATAAGGCTCAAAAAGTAATATCCGTTCTCTGCGGCGGGCATATTCTCTGCCGCAGAGGCGATTTTTTATAAATAAAATAAAAAAATTGCCGTGGCGTGCTTGACAAACCGCCGCGACACTGCTATAATAGCATTATCTTTTAACGGAGGACGCGCGGAATGAATAACTCGGTAAACTGTCTTGCAAATAATCGTACCGCACGCTCTCTTTCTGCCACAGGTGCGGCTTCTTTTGCGTTTATGTATGCAGTGCGCTTTTTTGCGGGCTGCTTTTTTTACTTTTATTATTACTTTACGTCAGGTAAATACACGCAGAAGGTAAACGCCCCGGCGGCGTAATATATCGCAATAAAAATGTGCGGTTTCCTTTTGCGGGGAATCGCTTTTTTATTTTCCGTCAATAAAAATAAAGAGGTCATAAAAATGAATCAGCTTGAAGAAAAAAGAATCGAGATCGATGCCATCGACAAGGAAATGGCGCGCCTTTTCGAGCGCCGCATGGAAGCCTGCCGCGGCATTGCCGAATACAAGCGTGCACACGCGCTGCCGATATGCGATCCCGCACGCGAGGCGGCGGTGGTCGCCGCAGCATCGGAGCGCGTTGCCGACCCCACCATGCGCGAATATTACACCTCCTTTGTCAAAGACGTCATGAAGACCTCGCGCGCTTATCAGTCGCGCCTCACCGATGGCATGCGCGTGGTATACAGTGGCGCCGAGGGTGCGTTCGGATATATCGCGGCAAGCCGCGCCTTCCCCGGTGCGTCGCTCGAGGCGTGCGCCGACTTTGCCGACGCCTATCACGCCGTTGAGGAGGGCAGCTTCGACTGCGCCGTGCTCCCCATCGAAAACAGCTATGCGGGCGACGTCGGCGCGGTCATGGATCTCATCTTCTCCGGCAGCCTTTATATCAATCGCATGATCGACCTTGAGGTCGAGCACAGTCTGCTCGGTGTGCCTGGCACGGCGATAGAGGATATCGAGACCGTCGTCAGCCACCCGCAGGCACTTGAGCAGTGCGCCGACTTCATCCGTGCGCACGGTTGGAAGACTGTGTCGTATTCAAACACCGCTCTTGCCGCAAAATATGTTGCGGCGGCGGGCGATAAGCATATTGCCGCCATCGCGTCCGACGAGACCGCAGTGCTTTACGGTCTTTGCGCTCTGGCTCACCGCATTAACTCGGCACGGTCGAACACAACGCGCTTTGCCGTTCTCAGCCGTGCGCAGCATCTGCCGTCGCCCGAGAGCCGCACGGGGCGCGAGCATTTCATCCTTGTTTTCACCACCAAAAACGAGGCGGGTGCGCTGGCTCAGCCGCTCAACATCATCGGAGCGCACAATTTCAATATGCGCGGGCTGCGCAGCCGCCCGATGAAGGACCTCATCTGGAATTATTACTTCTTTGTCGAGGCAGACGGCAATATCAGCACCGACGACGGGAAGAACATGCTGCGTGAGCTTTCGGCTGTCTGCGCCGAGCTGCGTTTGGCGGGGACATACGAGGCATGAGGATCCCGGTAAAGCACCCGGGCGGGGAGTATGATATAATCCTTGAGCGCGGCGCGCTCGGGAATGCCGAAAAATATCTGCCGCACGGCTGCCGCACCTTCGTTGTTACCGACACGGGTGTGCCTGCGAAGTATGCCCGCGCCGCCGCAGGTGCGACAGACTGCGCCGCGGTCGTAACGCTGCCTGCGGGAGAGGCAACAAAAAGCCTTGATTCATATCGCATCCTGCTTTCGCGCATGGCTGAGGCGTCGCTCACCCGTAGCGATTGCGTGATAGCCGTCGGCGGCGGCGTGGTGGGCGATCTTTCGGGCTTTGCCGCCGCGACTTATATGCGCGGCATAGGCTTTTACAATATCCCGACCACACTGCTCTCGCAGGTGGATTCCTCCATCGGCGGCAAGGTCGCCGTCGATATGGACGGCATAAAAAACATCGTCGGCGCGTTTTATCAGCCGCGCGAGGTCATGATCGACCCCGACGTGCTTGCGACGCTTGACCGCCGCCAGTTCGCCGCCGGGCTTTGCGAGGCGATAAAAATGGCTGCGACCTGTGACGCGGTGCTGTTCGGCCTTATCGAGGACAGCCGTGATATCGACGCCGACCTTGACCGCGTGATACACGGTGCGCTCATGATAAAGCGCGGGGTCGTAGAAAATGACCCCGGGGAGCGCGGGCTGCGGCGCGTGCTCAACTTCGGTCACACCGTCGGGCACGCGGTCGAGGGCATAATGAACGGCGCGTGGCTGCACGGCGAGTGCGTTGCCGTGGGAATGCTGCCGATGTGCGGCGGCGCGGCGCGCAAAAGGCTTTGCGCGGTGCTTGAAAAATACGGTCTGCCGACAGAGCTGCCCCGGGAGGCAGACGCAGTGCGGCTCTGCGATTTCATGCGGCACGACAAAAAAGCTGCCGCGGGCGGCATAAATGTCGTGACCGTCGGTGAGATCGGCAGCTTTGAATTTACGAAAATGACCCCGGAGGAAATAGCCGGGAGAGCGGTGACGATATGAAAAACACATTCGGAAACAGCATTACCCTTACGATATTCGGCGAAAGTCACGGCGAGGGGATAGGCGTTGTGGCAGACGGGCTCTGCTCCGGGCTGCCGGTCGATGAGGCGGAGATCGCCCGTCTGCTTTCACGCCGTCGTCCGTCGGGAGCCGATGCGACGGCGCGGCGCGAGCCCGACGACTTTCGCATAGTAAGCGGCGTATACAACGGCAAGACCACCGGAACGCCGCTTTGCATACTAATTCCCAACGTTGACCGCCGCTCGGGAGATTATAAAGCCATGGCGGGAGTGGCGCGTCCGTCTCATGCGGACTTTGCCGCGCATTGCCGGTACGGCGGCTTTGAGGACGCGCGCGGCGGCGGGCATTTTTCGGGCAGGCTCACGGCGGCTCTCGTGGCGGCGGGCGGGATATTCCTGCCGGCACTCGGGGCGCTGGGCATTAAACTCGGCACGCATATAAAGACCTGCGCAGATGTGTCCGACCGCGAATTTTCGGATATTTCAGCCGATATCGCGGCGCTCGCGGAGTCGGATTTTCCGGCGCTCGACGCTGCGCGCGGCGAGGAGATGGTCGCTGCCGTGCTTGCGGCAAAAGCCGACCGCGACAGCGTCGGCGGCGTGAACGAGACAGCGGTCACCGGTATGCCCGCAGGCGTGGGCGAGCCGTGGTTCGACAGTGTTGAGGGGCAGCTCTCGCACGCGCTGTTTTCGCTCGGCGGTGTGAAGGGAATAGAATTCGGCGCGGGCTTTGCCCTTGCCGGAATGCGCGGCAGCGAGGCGAATGACCCGTTTGCCGTGCGTGGGGGGAGGATAGTCACCCTCAAAAACAACAGCGGCGGTGTGAACGGCGGCATCACAAACGGAATGCCGATAGTGTTCCGCTGCGCCGTGAAGCCCACGCCGTCGATTGGCCGCGCGCAGGCAAGCGTCAGCTATACAGAAAAAAAGGAGACCGTGCTCGAGATACCCGGCAGGCACGACCCCGCGATAGTGCGGCGCATCTGCCCCGTTATCGACGCCGTGACGGCCTTCGTGCTCTGCGATATGCTCGCGGTAAGGTACGGAGGGGATATATTCACACGCGGAAGAGAGGCATTCTGATGGAATACGGACTTATCGGTGCACGGCTCGGGCACAGCTTTTCGCCCGAGATACACAAAAAGATCGCCGATTACAGATACGAGCTTTGCGAGCTGACGCCCGAGGGTGTGGAAAAGCTCATGCGCGAACGCAGCTTCCGCGCGATAAACGTGACGATACCATACAAGGAGACCGTCATACCCATGCTTGACGAAATATCGACCGAGGCGCGGCGCATAGGCGCCGTAAACACGGTAGTGAACCGCGGCGGCAGGCTTTACGGCTACAACACAGATTATTCGGGTGCGGCGGTGCTCGTGCGCCGCGTGGGAATGCCGGTAAAGGGCAAAAAGGTGCTCATCCTCGGCACGGGCGGAACGTCAAAAACGCTTCACGCCGTTGCGGAGGATATGGGAGCCGGTGAGATCGTCACCGTTTCGCGCACGGCGGGAGAGGGACGCGTGACATACGCCGAGGCGCTCGCGCATCATACCGACGCCGGTGTGATAGTCAACACAACGCCGGTCGGGATGTTCCCGCACGGCGACGGCTGCCCGATAGATCCGGGAGCGTTCCCGCAGCTCTGCGGCGTGGTCGATGTCGTTTACAACCCGCTCTCGACGCGCCTTGTGTCTGCGGCGCGGGCGCGCGGCATACCCGCGGAGGGAGGTCTTTATATGCTGGCGGCTCAGGCAGTGTATGCCTCGGCGCTTTTCCGTGATATTCCCGCCGATACCGCCGACATCGACCGCGTTTACCGCGCGGTGCTTGCCGAAAAGCGGAATATCGTGCTCATCGGCATGCCGTCGTGCGGCAAAAGCACGGTCGGCGCGCGCATAGCCGGGCTTCTCGGCAGAAGGCTCGTCGATACCGACGCGCTCGTCGAATCGGTGGCGGGACGTTCGATACCCGAGATATTCGCCGGGGAGGGCGAGGCGGCGTTCCGCGCGCTTGAAAGAGAGGCTGTCGCCTCGGCTGCGGCGGGCAGCGGTGCCGTCATTGCCACTGGCGGCGGCGCGGTGCTTGACCCCGCAAATGTTGCGGCGCTGAAGCAGAACGGAGAGCTTTTCTTCCTTGACCGCCCGACAGAGCTTTTGACGGCGACCGACGACCGCCCGCTTGCGCGCGACAGAGAGTCGCTGCGCAAAAGATATGAGGAGCGGCTGCCCCTTTATATGTCGGCTGCCGATGCGCACATAGACGGCGCGGGCAGCATCGACGACGTTGCGCGGGCGGTAATACAAAAGTACAAAGAGGACATATCATGAAGCTTCTTGTCATAAACGGGCCGAACATAAATATGCTCGGCATACGCGAGCCGGATATCTACGGCACCGAGAGCTATGCGGAGCTCATCCGCCTGATAAACGCGCACGCGGCGGAGTTGGGGATCGCGGTCGAAAATTTTCAGTCAAACCACGAGGGCGCGATAGTGGACAAGATACAGGCGGCGTATTTTGACGGTATCGACGGGATAGTGATAAATCCCGCCGCATACACGCACACGAGCGTTGCGATAGCCGACGCGTTGAAGGCGGTGAGGATACCTGCGGTCGAGGTGCATATTTCGGCTGTCGAAACGCGCGAGGCGTTCAGGCAGATAAGCTATGTGCGCGATATCGCGGTAAAAACGATAACCGGCAGGGGGCTTGCGGGGTATATCGAAGCCATTGACTTCCTCGTCGCTAATTACGGTAAAAATGAAGGTTGAGATAAGACCGTCGGTGCTGCGCGGTTCTGTTGCCGCGCCGCCGTCGAAAAGTCATGTTCATCGTCTTTTGATAGCCGCGGCGCTTGCCCGCGGCGAGAGCCGCATAACCGGCGCGGCGGAGAGCGAGGATATACTGGCAACGGTCGATTGCCTCGGCGCGCTCGGCGCGTCGGTGTCGGTCGCGGGCAATGCGTTTTCGGTGCACGGCTGCGGCGGTGCGCCGCACGCGGGAGGTGATATCCTCCCCTGTCGCGAAAGCGGAAGCACGCTGCGCTTTCTTATTCCCGTTGCGCTCGCGGGCGGCGGAGGAGTTTTTTCGGGCAGCGAACGTCTCATCGAGCGCGGCGTGGGAGTCTACCGCGACCTGCTTGAGCCGCGCGGTGTGAGCTTTGCGGTCGGCAGCGGCACGGTAAGCGCACACGGGCAGCTCCGCGCGGGCGATTTTGAGATCCCCGGAGGAGTGAGCAGTCAGTTCATCTCGGGAATGCTCTTTGCGCTGCCGCTCGTCGGCGGCGACAGCAGCATCACCGTCATCCCGCCCTTCGAGAGCCGTGCATACGTCGATATGACGGTCGCGGCGCTGAAATGCGCCGGCGTGACCGTCGAACGCCGTGGGGAGAGGGAGTTTTTCATTCCCGGCGGGCAGGAATACCGTCCGATATCCGCCGAGGCGGAGGGCGACTGGTCGCAGGCGGCGTTTCTCTATGCGCTCGGTGACGGTGTGAACGTTACCGGCCTTGATTCCGAGAGCCTTCAGGGAGACCGCGTATGCCTGTCGCTTTTGCGCCGCATTGCAAACGGATACACCGAGGCAGAGCTTTCCGACTGTCCCGACCTTGCGCCCGCACTCTTTGCGGCGGCGGCAATATCGGGTCACGGAGCGCATTTTTGCGGCACGCGCCGCCTTGCGATAAAGGAGAGCCGCCGTGCCGACGCAATGGCTGAGGAGCTTGCAAAATTCGGTGCGCGGCTCACCGTGGGCGACGACAGCGTTGACGTTGCTCCGGGAGACATCCGCACGCCCGACTCCGTGCTTTCGTCGCACGGCGACCACCGGATAGTTATGGCGCTTGCCGCCTGTGCCGTCCGTGTCGGAGGCGTAATAGACGGCGCCGAAGCCGTGAGAAAAAGCTATCCCGCTTTTTTCTCGGATATGGCTGCGCTCGGCGCAGATATAAGGTACTGAAAAATGCTTGACAAAAACAAAAAAGTTCTTATAATAGGACTGGGACTCATCGGCGGCAGCTATGCCGCGGCGCTTTCGGGTGCGGGGTATGAGGTCGGCGCCATTGACTGCCGCGCCGATGCGATCGGTTATGCGCTTGAGCACGGCTTCATCCGCCACGGCATGACAGAGCCCGACGGCGCGTATATCGGCAGTGCGGACATCGTGGTCTTTGCGCTCTATCCGCACACGATGCTCGATTTTGCCGCAAAAAGCGCAAAATATATAAAGCGCGGCGCGCTCGTTACCGATGTGACCGGAGTGAAATCCGGCATCGTCGCGCCCATGCAGGCAATGATGCCCGAGGGCGTTGAATTCGTCGGCGCACACCCGATGGCAGGGCGCGAGGTCAGCGGAGTCGAAAACGCGCGAGCCGATCTTTTCACAGGCGCGAACTATATCGTAACGCCGACAGAGAAAAACACCGAGGCGGCGGTGGAGCTTTGCTGCGAGCTCGGGCGCACGCTCGGTGCGCGCAGGATCAGCCGCCTTTCGCCCGCAGAACATGACGAAATGGTGGGCTTTCTCTCGCAGCTCACGCACTGCATTGCCGTGGTGCTGATGACCTGCAAGGAGTCGCACCATCTTGTGGATTACACGGGAGATTCCTTCCGCGATCTCACCCGCATAGCCAAAATAAACGAGGATATGTGGAGCGAGCTGTTCCTTATGAACCGCGATGAGCTGCTCTCGCAGATGGATACTTTTCTCGACCATTTCGCTCTCCTGCGCCGCGCGCTTGCCGCGGGCGATGCGGATACAATGAAACAGATGATGCGCCTTTCGACAGAGCGCAGACGTTATTTTGACAAATGAAAGGAATGTGATATCATGAATATGGAGTTCAGACGCAGACTTCCCGCACCCGAGGAAGTTATGAATATGTACCCTCTGACAGAGGAGATGAAAAAGAAAAAAGCCGAAAACGACGCCGAGATACGCCGTGTGTTCACCGGTGAGGACGACCGCTTTGTGCTTGTTATAGGTCCCTGCTCGGCAGACCGCGAGGATGCGGTGCTCGATTATATCTCGCGCCTTCGCGGAGTGCAGGAGAAGGTGAAGGACAAGATCCTGATAATCCCCCGCATTTACACCAACAAGCCGCGCACGACGGGCGTCGGCTATAAAGGGATGCTCCACCAGAGCGACCCGCACGCCTCGCCGGATATGCTGCGCGGACTTATGGCGATACGCCGTCTGCACGTAAAGTCGCTTGCGGAGACCGGATTCTCCGCAGCCGACGAGATGCTCTATCCCGAAAATCACCGCTACCTTGCCGATGTGCTTTCGTATGTCGCAGTGGGCGCGCGGTCGGTCGAAAATCAGCAGCACAGGCTCACCGCAAGCGGACTCGATCTGCCCGTGGGCATGAAAAACCCGACGAGCGGCGACCTGTCGGTCATGGTCAACGCGATAAAGGCGGCACAGACTGGACACGTGTTCAGCTACGGCGGCTGGGAGGTCGAAAGCCGCGGCAACCCGCTCGCTCACGCCGTTATGCGCGGCTGGGTCAATCAGCAGGGCAAATCCTTCCCCAACTATCATTATGAGGATCTTGCTCAGCTTGCCGAGATATATGCCGGCAGCGGGCTCAAGGACCCCGCCGTTATCGTTGATACGAACCATTCGAACTCGGGCAAAAAATACCTTGAGCAGGTCCGCATAGCCAAGGAGATACTGCACAGCATGCGCCATTCGGAGGATATAGCAAAGATCGTGAAGGGACTTATGATCGAATCCTATATCGAGGACGGATGCCAGAAGATAGAGGAAGGCGTTTACGGAAAGTCGATAACCGACCCCTGCCTCGGCTGGGAAAAGACCGAAAGGCTCATACTCGATATCGCCGAGCTGAGATGATGTATTCATACGAATATATCCCCACCCCCGATCGCCGCCCCGCGCTGAATATCACTATGCTGCTCATAATGGCGGCGGCGATCGCGCTGCTCATGCCGTCGTCGCAGGCGCTTGCGGCTCCGCTGAGAGCCGTCGGAGTGCTTGCGGCGCTGCTCGCGCTCATGCTTGCGTCGAGGTTCGTCTTTTTCGGCTATTCGTATGCCGTGAGACTGACCGACGCCGGCGCCGAGCTCGTTATAACCGCGCTGCGCGGCGGAAAGGCAAAGCGCCGCGGGCGCGTGGAGTCGGTCGTGTCGCTGAACGGCGGAAAAACGGAAAAATACACGCGTGAGACGCGGCGCGCGCTGCGCGCACGCGGGATAGTGACCGTCAATCGCTGCGTCGATATGTTCCCGTCCGAGTCGTATATATTTATACCCGCCGCGGCAATGCGTGAGGAGAGCGATATCCTGCCCGCACGCAGAGAGGAGCTTGCGGCGATAAGATTTCAGCCCGACCGGGAGCTTTGCCGTATGCTTGAAGAAAAAAAGGACGCCTCTGCGGGCAACGCCATGCCCGATGAAACGGGAAGGACGTTTTTTTCGGAATAAAATTGTTTTTTTCGGGAAATAGTATTGACAACGGCGGCGTATTCTGCTATAATATACCCGTTAAAAAAAGCAGCGTAGCGGTATCGCCAAGCGGTAAGGCAACGGACTCTGACTCCGTCATTACCTAGGTTCGAATCCTAGTACCGCTGCCATATTGTGAAGCCAAAAAAGATATCATGGCTTCGAACCCCCGAAATCTCACGATTTCGGGGGTTTTTCTCGCGTTTCCTCGCTTTTTCGCAATCATGAGGTTTGCGGATACAGAGTGCAGAAAAAAAGATATCATTTCAAAAAAACGACTTCGGACAGGATTTGAACCCTGTAGTACCCGTTTTTAAGGACAGAAAGTGCGCTGATTTTACGCACCTTCTGCCCTTTTTTCGTATTTTTATTTGTTAAATATTTGTGTCTGCATGAAAGGAGGTTCGTCATCGGTTACATTTATAAAAAAGAAGATTGCGACTGCAGCTACTGCCTGTACTGCCGGCGCAGGAAATGCCGTGCCGTCCGGTGCTGCTGCCTGGAAGATAAGATTCGCACGCGCTCCCCCGTCCTCAATGAAAACGACAAAGAAATCTATGAATTCTATACGAAAGGAAAAAACGAACATGAAAGCAATCATCACAAGAAACGATCAGACCGCCGTCCTTGAACTGCCGACCTCCCGGATGGAGCTTGCAGGCTCTTTGAGCCGGATCGGCATCAGAACTCCGGCATACATCATCCCCTGCTCGGACGAGGAAGAAGACTATATCAAAGTGAAGCTCTTCGGCGAGAGTGACTTTGAAAATGAACTCACGGCACTGGTTACTCCCAAAGACAGCCTTGGTAGCGTCAACACAACTCTCGATCTCTATCGGGAGCTGCCTCAAACGCAGAAGGAAAAACTGAATGCGGAGCTGTCGCAGAATCCCCCGGATAGTCTCTCCTCTCTCTGCCAAAAGATCATGGACTTTCAACCAAAGTATGTGACCGAGGATTACTATTTTCCTCTGACGGTCTCGGTCTATGAATACAACGAATACGGCGACCTTGACTACGATTCCGACTGCGAGCTTGACGGAAAATTTGCGGACAACTATGCCGATGAAATCAAAGCCATGTTTGATGCCTACACCGCAAGTGACGACACCGACATGGCGGAATACTTTGACGGGAGCAATTCGGCGGTCGCAAAGATCAAGTCGCTGAAATGGGATTTTGAGAGCTTTGACGGAGTCCTCTTCGGCAGAGTGCGTGCAACGCTGACCGAGCCGCTGACAGAAGATGAAGAAGCGGAACTCAAGGAATTCATCACCGGTCAGAATTCGGACGGGCTTGGCGAAGGAGCCGAACAGCAGGATATCAGAATCCCTGACGGCATTATGAATGTCCACTTCTGGAACAGTGGCGACAACTACTTTGTCCGCAATTCGGATGAATTCAGTGAAATGCCGCATACCCACGGCATGACGATGGGAGGAATGTAAATGACACAGATCAAAGCAACCCTTTTGACAGGCGGCAACCATATTGAAACCGTGTCTTTCCCATGCTCCGATGATGAAATCATGCGACTGACGGAACAGAACGAGATCGGACACAAAGCTACGGTTTTCATCAATAACCTCATTGGTCCCAAGGGGCTGAAATCCATGGAAGGCACTTACGCCAATATTCATGAGCTGAACTACCTCGCCAAACGGATGGACAGCTTCGACGGAACCGAGATGGGAAAACTGCTTGCGGCGGCATCCCGCTTTGATACACGGGATCTCAGGCAACTGATCAATTATACCTTCAATCTCGGCAGGATTACACTGATTCAGAACATCTCGGATATGCAAACGGTAGGAGTTGAGCACTACATGGATATCCACGGCGGGTGCTGTTCCAACGAGGAATACCGCGATCCCAAACGAGCCGAAGAAGGTCGCGCCCTGCTGAACAGCAAGCGCGGCATCTGGACCGATTACGGACTGATGTTCATCAACGACGAAGTGCCGTGGGAGGAAGTCTACAACGGCATTACCTTCCCCGAATACCTCTGTGGCGGTCCCGAGGAATCCAGTGTGGCAATCTGTCACGGAGGAAGAACGGAATTCGTCTATCCCCCGTGTGAGCAATCCTCCATCGAATTTGCATTGGAACGGTTGGGAGCAGACAGCATCGACGATTGCCACATTCAAATGAGCTGTAGCCGATTCGGAAAACCGCTCTCCGAAGTGATGGATCGCATTCTGAATGACGAGGGCTTGGAGGCATTCAACGAGGTATGCCATGCTGCCGCAAAAATACCTGACCGAGATCTGGACAAATTCACGGCAGCCGTACTGTACGCAAACGCAGACACCTCCTGCGAAGTGTGCCGGATCGCAGAATCGCTGGAACTTTTCGAGTATGCTCCGGGTGTGCGGGACACAAACAACCTCGGCGCATGGTGGCTGGAAAACAAGCTGGACTGTTCTTTGCCCTATGAAATTGACGAGTTTTTCGATTACGCGGGCTATGGCGAATCAATAGCCGAAAACAATGACGGCGAATTTGTGGAAGGTCTCGGCTTCGTCTGTATGGAAGAAGGCTATACCCTGGAGGATGTCCTGCAGGACGCCGACCAGGGCATGGGCGGAATGTAAGCGGAAGGGGTTGAAATATGGGAAGATTTATGATATAATAAGATATCGATAAATCGGAATTTTTTGTGGAGGTGTTTATATGATATTCCTAAAGGTATTGGCTGTAGTTCTGGGATTGGCCTTCCTTCTGTTTGGATACTTCATTTACTTTAAAAAGAAATACAATCTTATCAACGGTTTTGAGGCGGACTTCAAAGCCGGTCGGAAGAAAGAAGAATACGCAAAGAAAGTGGGAATGATAGAGTTTGTTGTTGGTATAGTTCTGCTTATCACAGGTGTTGCACTTATTCTGTTTGCCTAATAAATTCAAGTTTGTCGATTTGACATCATAAACACAACCACCCGACCGCAAAAAGCCGGGTGGCTTTTGTTATCAGAAAGTTTTCTGGACTTGTTGCCTCCTGCATGGTATTGTGTGTGGTTACAAGGAGGCGATAAAATGAAAAACATTATCGAAGAACTATGGAACGGCGAAATAAACCCACAGGACACACTGGTCGACAACAATCCACACTATAAGGAACTGCAGCACCTGCAATCCCGCAACAAATCAGAACTGCTTGAAAGCCTATCGGAGGAACAGAAGGAAAAGCTCGAAAAATACTGCGACACCACGCTTGAAATGAACTCCGAATCCGAGCGCGAAGCCTTTGCTTCGGAATTCAGAATCGCCCTGCGGTTGGCGTGCGCGGCGCTTGCGGACAAAACAAATGAATAACGCCATACAGCCCCTTGATTCGAAAAGGATCAAGGGGCTTTTTCTATCCCCTGAAGGAGGTGATTGCCATGTGCAACTGAAACAAACCGGAATCTATAAATTCAGAAAGAAAGGAAAATCACATGAACTTTTTTGAGAGCCAACTGAGGCGGCTGTTCGGGGACACGGAGGATGCCCGATTCATCGGACGATGCTGCTTCATTCCCGCAGATGACGGAAATCTCGTCAAAGCGGAATTCGTCACGCAAGGCGTCCATGAGGAATATGTCGCCCTGCAGATGTCGGTCATCAACCGTGCGGACGGCGTCATTGATAAAACTCTCCTCCGCTTCGGAGATTACTTCTCCCGGAATTCACGCGGTCAGACTCCCTATATCCGGTGCGACAGCGGAAAGCACGAATGGTACGGTCCGCCTCCGCAGACAAAAGACTGGAACGCCTTGCGCGATACAGCCTCCGATTATGTCCTCACCTTCTCTGAGGATTTCGGAATGGGAGGTATGTGATGTAAAATCATTTGAAAATCAAATATCTGGATATGTTCGCCGGTATCGGTGGGTTCCGCACGGGACTCACGAATGCCGGCGATTTTTTTATGCCGGTCGGCTGGTGCGAAAAAGACAAACACGCGCAGAAAGCCTATCGGTTACTCTACGGAACGGAAGGAGAATACTTTTGCAGATGACAAATGCCGCGATGCGGCATTCCGAATCATCAACCCCGCAGACCTGCCCGACTTCGACCTTATCTGCGGCGGCTTCCCGTCCGGCTTGCCGGACATGTCAGCACTTTTTCTGTCGCAGGGCAACGACTTGGATTTGCTGACGAAAGAGGCACGCTCTTTCATGAAATCTGCGCTTTGCGAAAGCAAAGCTATTGGCATGAAGCCCGGCACCCTAAATATCTTCTGCTTGAGAACGTGCCGGGGCTACTCACTCACGAAGGGGGGCAAACTTTCCTCGCTATCCTCACCGCGCTTGGGCAACTGGGGTATTCTCTTGAATGGTGTGTTGTTAACAGCGCAAACTTCGGTGTCCCCCAAGATCGGAAGCGAGTGTACATTGTCGGATATCTTGATAGCAGACTGTCCGGCAAAATATATCCTGTCCGAGAAAGCACATATTCAAATCTTAAGCAGCTTATTCCCGGACGCCAAGGTCAGCGTGTATATTCCCCCGATGGAGCCGCCGTATGTTTAATGAGTCATGGCGGCGGACAAGGGGCGAAGACCGGGCTGTATCTTATCGATATGAACGAAAACCCGAAGCTCACGCCTCTCGCCCGATGTATCACCGCAAGACAGGATTCGGGTATAAGCAATCGCAAAGGCGAGCATTCCGGCGTTCTCATCACCGGCGCAAGAGCCATCCTGACACCTGCAAGACTCAAAGTCAGGCAATGCGGCAGACGGTTCAAAGGTCCCGATGAGCCGATGTATGCGCTGACGACACAGGATGTACACGGCGTTATTCTGCTGAACGGCATCATCCGACGGCTGATGCCGATAGAATGCTTCCGCTTGCAGGGCTTTGCCGACAATCAGTTTCAGACTCTTGCCGACAACGGGATCAGCGACTCTCAGCTCTACAAAATGGCGGGCAACTCGGTTACCACCAATGTCGTAACGGCGATTGCACAAAAGCTCGCTTGGGAAATCAATCAATTACCAAATGAAACGGAGGAAACAACATGAGATTATTCAGTACCGAGGCAGTCAGCAAGTACCACCCGGACAAGTATGCCGATCAGATCAGCGATGCCATTCTGACCGAGTGCTTAAAGCAGGACAGACAGAGTCACTGCGGGATCGAAACCATGGTCAAGGGCAATACCGTCGTCCTTGGCGGCGAGATTACCTCGAAAGCGGACATCAACTACGATCAGATCGTTCGCCGTGTGGCAAAGAAACTCGGCTATCGGGCAGATAAGATCATCAACCTGATCAGTGAGCAATCGCCCGAGATCAACCGTGCGGTTCTCTCGGATGAGGACATCGGTGCCGGAGATCAGGGTATCATGTTCGGCTACGCCACAAGAGAAACCGCAAGCCGCCTCCCCTATGCCTTTGATGTGGCAAACCGCATTATTGCCGCCCTGGAGGACGATGCGGACAACAATCCCGACACCATTCTGAAGGGTGATGCCAAAACGCAGGTCACCATTGACCTTGACACCGGAGAGATCGTCACGGTGGTGGTCAGTGTCTGCCACAAGGAAGGATGCGATCTTGATGAAGTTCAGCACTATGTCCTTGCGCTTGTCGGCGATGAATGTATCTGTGACGACTGGATCATCAACCCTGCGGGAACATGGACGGTCGGCGGTGCGGAAGCCGATTGCGGGCTGACCGGGCGAAAGATCGTCTGTGACCAGTACGGCGGATTCTGCCGTGTCGGAGGCGGCGCGTTTTCGGGAAAGGACCCGAGCAAGGTTGACCGTTCGGCATCGTATATGGCACATAAAATCGCCTGTGACCTGCTTGAAAAATTCGACCTTGAATGGTGCGAGATTCAGATCGGCTATGCCATCGGTATGAGTCAGCCTGTCTCACTCTCCATCCGCAACGATGCCGACATGGAGCTGTTTGACTATGTGGCAAACACCTACGATCTCACCCCCGCAGGGATCATCCGCGAGCTGGATCTGCTTCATGCCGACTACGAAACGATTGCCGAGGGTTGCCACTTCTACAACAAGTACAACCGCACCGGCAGATGGAAGTGACGCAGATGTGGTGGCTATTTCTGCTCGGGCTGATGCTCGGAGGAACGGTCGGAATGGTCGTCATGTGTCTCTTTCAAATCAATAAATAACGAAACTTTGGGGCTGTTATGCAAAAAGGCATTACAGCCCTCTTTTTGTGTACAGCCTCGGAAACGAGGAAACATGAACAGCTTTATGTCATGGGTTGGCGGCAAGAAGGCACTTCGGGATGCCATTGTCGCCCGGCTTGACGAGCGGTGCGACCGGTATGTCGAGGTGTTCGGCGGTGGCGGATGGGTACTGTTTCATAAGCGCCCGAGCAAATTTGAGGTTTACAACGATTTCAACGGAACGCTTGTGAACCTTTACCGCTGTGTGCGCGACCACCCCGACGAGCTTTGCGAGGAACTGCGGTATTCGCTTAATTCCCGCAGGGACTTTGACTATATCCGCGATCTGCTCCACAGCGATACCAGGATACCGGATATCAAACGCGCCGCATTCTTTTATCAGGTTATTCGGGAGAGTTACGCTTCGGGGCTTGACTCCTTCGGAGGTCAGCCTCACAACATCTGGAACAACTTTCCCATCATTCACAAAGCGTCGGAACGACTGCAGACGGTTGTCATCGAAAACAAGGACTTTGAAAAGCTCATTGCCCAATATGACCGCCCGAACACGATCTTCTATCTTGATCCTCCTTACTTTGAAACGGAGGACTATTACGAAGAAGTGGGCTTCACCAAAGCGGATCATGTCAGGCTGCGGGATGCACTCATGCAGATTCAGGGCAGGTTTTTGCTTTCCTACAACGACTGCCCGGAAATCCGTGAGCTGTATTCGCGGGACGGCATCATGATCGAGAGCACCACAAGACTCTCGAATATCGCGCAGCGTTACGACGCGGGAAAACAGTATCCCGAACTGTTTATCTCCAATTATGACACCTATGAAGAAGGATGGAACGCCAAGCAGCTCACGCTGTTCGACGATGACTCCATCAGCGAAAAAATACTGAAAGAAAGGAAAATTGTATGGAAAGGAAACTGAATATCAAAGTGCTTCTGCCGGAGGAGGTCATCGAAAAGTATGACATCGATGAGGACACCGGTGTGCTGTCCTACTTCGAGGACGGCGCTATCCACATTCTGATCGAGGATGAGGACGAGATGCCGGAAGAAGAAATGCACGATACCGTCTGCGTTACTCCCTGCGAGCAGTGCCGCCTCTATTGCAAACGGCACGGCATCTGCACGCGGGACTGACGGAGGTGGTCTATGCCGAATCATGTGATCAATATCCTCTCTTTTGAGGGCGACAAAACAAAAATCCGTCAGATGCTTGAGGACATCAAGGACGATGAATACGGTCTTCACTCGGTGGATTTCAATAAGATTATTCCGATGCCGCCGAGCCTTGACTTGGAAGCAAGCAGTCGCACACAGGCGGGACTTGCGGCTTATAAGGACTTCATCGATGTGTATACGCTCGGCGGAACGATCAACACGGAACATCTGTCGGATATTCCGGTTGCAAGCGAGCAGCGCTTTCTCAAAGTGCGGACAGACATCAATCATGAGGATTTCGCGCTTGGCAAGCAGGCGTGGAATAACCTGCGGCAATATGGCGCAGCCACCTGGTACGACTGGTGCTATGCAAATTGGGGTACCAAATGGAATGCTTACGGGTATGACGGATACGAACCTGCCTCCATGCCGGATGATTGTATCTGGTTTCAGACCGCATGGGCGGAACCCAAGCCCGTCATAGAAGCGCTTGCCCGCAGGTATCCCGACATTACCATCGAACACGAATGGGCAAATGAAGATCTCGGCGAGGGGTGCGGTCGCTGCGTTTACGAAAACGGTGACGAAATCGAGGAATACTACCCCAAAGGCGAGGTGGAATCCGTTGAATACGCCGCCTCCGTGTGGAACTATGACTTCTGCGATCTCGGTATGGCAAAGAACAAGACCGGGACACGGTATATCCACACCGACTACGATGAATACGAATGCATCGAAATCTGCGGCAAGCCGGCGCTCTTTATCGACGAACGCCTGACCGAGGATGAGATTCCCGAAGGAATGTACCTTTATCACCTGCGGGAGCGTGATGACGGTAACGGCTTTGCCTCTCTGGAGTCAAAGGTAAGGGTCAATCACGGCGGCTCTGTCATCACAAACGAGCCGATTGCGCTCGGTGAGGACGGATATATTGCCCTGAACGATGAAAACTACCCGAATTTTATGGGGGACACCCGCACCCTTGCCGCTTTTATGGGCGGAGATTTTCCGAGCCAAGCTCTTGATCTAACAATGTAATCCAAATCAAAAAACACAGAAAGAAGGAATCCAAAATGAAAACATACAGATTTGTCACCACCAAAGGCAGTGTCACCATTCCGTTCGATATCCGCATCCGAGAAGGCTGGAACACCGGAACGCTTGTCTCGATTGAAAAGCAGAAGGACGGCGCTCTGCTTTTGCGCAAGGAATCCATCTGCGATTGCGGCAAAAATAACAGAACGCATGAAACCTCACTCTTTGATGTCCTTGAAAGCCTCAAACCCGCCGAACAGCGTGCGGCATTCAATTTCCTCACAAGAAAACTGCTCCGTGAAGCGGAGGTGGAGTAATGCCGCTTCCGCTCTACTATGATTCGCTTGACACCGCCCGCCGACAAGATGATGTCATGTTGTGGCGGAACTCCTTCAAGGAGAATATCCGCTGTAAGAATGCCATTGAAAAAGCGCTTGCCGAGAATTTTGACGGCATGCATCTCAAAGACGGTATCATCCCGCCTCTTGCAGAGGAATACGGCACCGACCGCCTCACATGGGTACTTGCCAACACGGTAAAGGAACACATGGACGACGGCAGATTCCGCCCCGCAAACAAGGAGTGGGCTGACGGAATCTATATCCCGAAGGATCGGCGCAACTATGAGTTCTCGGTGGGCAGCCATCCCGAAATCGTCAACGGGCTGATTACGGATTACAGGCAGTATCTCTCCGATGTGCTTCATCAATACGGTGTCGGCGACTGCCTGCCCGGAAGCAATCACGACAATTACGAGCATCAGCTGCTGATCCTCAATCCGTTTCTCCTCCATGAGGATTACAAACACGGGGACTATCAGCTGTTCTATGCCACCTCGGGCAACGGCTGCGATGAATCCAACATCGGACGGAAGGTGTTCGGAAGATTTCTCAAGGATGACGAGCATACCCACTTCTATCGGGACGAATTTCTCGGTATTGCCGATGAAAGCAAGCTCCCCGAATGGGCAACACAGAAGCTGGAGGAAATCCGTGCGGGCGAAGACGAAGGTATGGTGCTGTCATGAGGATCAGAATCTATCAATTGGATTCGGATAAGGATACGCGCCGTGTCAAGTTCGAAAATTACGAGCAGACCGAACGGCACGGCGGTGTTCACGCTTCCGAATACAAGTGCGTTTTCCACGGTGATGTGGAGGCAAGAGATCTTGATGATGTCTATCACATTTTCAACGGATACCGCGAGCCGTACATCGGTACCTTTCAGGGGCATTCTCTGTCGGTGTCGGATGTGGTCGAGGTCCTCGGCGACATTCCCGAAATGTATGGGCGGGTCGATTATCTCGGCTCAAACGGTGAGGTCGGAGAGGAATATTGGATTGCCACAAAAGAAGCCTATGACCGTGAGGTCTATGACAGCATCGACTGTGGCAGACCGTTCACGCCGCACATCCTCGAAGGACAGCACATCACGCTGCTCGAACCCGGCTGTCACTTCTGTGATTCGTTCGGCTGGGTGAAGTGCGAAAACTTTGACACCTCCGAGTGTGAGGACATGGACGGCTTGCGTGCCTTGATGATCCTTCCCGGCAAGACACCCGTTGAAACAAGAATCATCGATGATCTGAGCCATTGGCAGCGTGCGGTCAGCAGGTGCGGCGAAGACGCACTGATGCAGGTCGTTGCTCTCTTCGATGACAGTGCAGTCATCGTGTGCAATCAGGAAGCCAAACTGAAAGGCATGGAGGGCAACCGCACTCTTTACGGCGATGTTATTGCCGGACCGATGTACATTGTCGGCGAGGACACAGACGGCGGATTTTGCGGTCTGACCGAAAAGCAGGTACAAAAATACAAAGAAATGTTTGCAGAACCCGAGGATATCAGCCCCGAGGAAGTCGAAGCAAGCATCCGATTCTCGTTCTCCCCATGGTGAACGGAATCAAGCCGGATGACGGGAAACCGCCTCCGGCTTTTTATATAGATATCTCAAAAAGAAAGGAGGACACCCATGGCAACAGGAAAGAAAGGCAGCTCTGCTCCCGCAGGTGAGCAGAAGCAGAAAAAGCCCGCATACGAGGTCCACATCGACAAGACCTTTGATGATCCGGGCAAGAGTCTTCGCGCGGTGGCAAGCATGACCATCGGCGATTTCGCGGTTCACGGCATCAAGCTCTTCCAGAACGAAAACGGCACCTTCGTATCCATGCCCGCGATTCCGTATAAGGACGCAAACGGCGAAACCAAGTACAACGACATCTTCCACCCCATTACGGCGGAAGCACGCGGCGAACTCGGCAAAGCCATTGTTGCAGCCTACAATCAGGAACTTGCAACCGAACAGACCACGGAGCAGACAGAAGCTCCCGCACAAACCATGCAGCAGATGTAATCTGCAATTAACAAACAAAAAATCAAAAGAAAAAGAAAGAGGTATTTCAGTATGAAAAAGTTTTTTGCCAACATTAAGTCCAAGTTCGCTTCCATGAAGAACAAGGCAGTCATCTCCGCCAAAACCGCTCTCGCCTCCACCTCCGGTGAAGGCTACATCGACACCGGAGTCAAAATCATCATCGGTGTTGTCATCGGCGGTGTTATCCTTGCCGGTCTCTATGCGCTCTTCAACACGACCATCTTCCCGACACTCACGCAGAAGATTTCGGGACTGTTCGATTATAAGGGCTAAGTACCGACTGCGGGGACGGATTTCCGTCCCCGCACAACCTCAAAAAGAAAGGAGTGCGTATGATGATTTTACCTCCGGTAACACCGGTGATGCCGATTGATCCGACAAGAGTCTATGAGTTGGTTTCCGCCAACACGGAAGCCGTCAAAGCCGTGCTGTTTCTGTTAGGCTTCATCGCCTTTGCGATAGTCAGCTCGGTACTGACCGTCCGCTGTCTTGCGAAAACCAAAACAGGACTGTACTCCGAAATCGGCGGAAGTATTGCCATGGCGGTTGCGGTGCTTTTGTTTATCCGCTACGGCGCAAGCCTTGTTGCATTGCAGGGACTGCTCCTCTACGATCTCTTGCTGTATGCCTCGGTTTCGGACATCCGCACGAGAAAGGCGGAAGATTGGGCTTGGATCGCCATGATTCCGCTTGCCCTCTGCAGCATTCCGCGCATCGGCATTCTCTCTATGCTCCTCGGAGCCGGCATCGTCTTCCTTCCGCAGCTTGCCATGGCGGTCTTACCCCCGCACAAAACACTCGGAGGGGCTGACATCAAGCTCTCAACCGCTTCGGCATTTCTGCTCGGTGCGGTTCGCGGCGTGGGCGGATACCTTGTCGGACTTCTTGCCTCGGTCATTTTTACGCTGATCTACAACAAAGCAAAAGGCAGAAGCAACAAGGACTCTTATCCCCTGATCCCGTTTCTTGCGGTCGGTGTGATGGCGGCATTCTTTATATAAGCAGACATTCCGTCTGCGGATCGTTGTCACTTTGAAGTACAAAGCGAATATTTGCATCTGAAAAATCTTGAATTTTTCATTTATGAAAACAACGAGGTATTCATCATCCGCGTGCTGTACGGGCGGCGGAATTTCATGCAGCTTCTGTTCGGAGAACCCGAGGAAGACTAAAACAATCGAATATCAGCCAACAAAAGCATCGTGAAGCATCACGGTGCTTTTTTCTGTTGGCAGAAAGGAAACAAACCATGAAAAAGAAAGAAAACAAAGGTACCGGCTCTCACGGGATCGGCAACCGCACGGTCATCGGCATTATCTGCATTGTTGCGGCACTGCTGATCTGCTTCGGTGTTGCTCCGGTCGTCAACCGCATTTCGGACGGCAAGGTGGCAATCGTGCGTGTGATACGGCAGGTGGACGCCGGTGCTGTGATCGGTGCGGATGATGTCGCAGTGGTGGAGGTCGGCAGGCATAACCTTCCCGGAGGGCTTGTCACAAAGACCGAGGATGTCATCGGCAAGTGTGCCAAGAGTGATCTCTATGCCGGGGACTATATTCTGAAAGAAAAGCTGACCGGAACCGAAAAGACAGCAAAAGACCTGCTTGGAAACCTCGGCAGCGGCAAGAAAGCCATCAGCGTCACCATTCCGTCCTTCGGCAACGGCTTTTCCGGCAAGCTCCGCACGGGCGATATCGTCAGCATCATTGTCTATGACAACACCGAAAACCGCGCGTTTACGCCGAAGGAACTGCAGTATGTCAAGGTTATTACGACCACGACCTCGCAGGGTGTGGATCACGAGGATGTGGAGGACGGCACACAGCCCGTCACCATCACCTTCCTTGTGAATGCGGAACAGGCGGAGCTGCTCTCGCTCTACGATAAAACCGGCTCTCTCCATGTGGCACTGGAATATCGCGGGGACAGCGAAACCGCCGCAAAATATCTTGCCGAGCAGGACAAGGTACTGAAGGCGGGTGGCTGATATGAAAGCAGAAAAAGGAAAAATCATTGCCGTGTGGGGTTCTCCCGCCTCCGGCAAGTCCACCTTTGCGGTCAAGCTGGCGACCGCCATCTATGACAACTTCGAATCTACGGTCATCGTCCTGTTTACAGACATTGAAACCCCGATGATTCCTGTCATCTTCCCGAACGATAAGCCGGAGGACAACGGCTCGGTCGGTGTTCCTCTCTCAAAGACGGATATTGAGAAGGAGGAAATCATCAAAAACCTTGTGACTGTCAAGAGCCGTCAGAATTTCGGCTTTATCGGCTACAAGGACGGTGAGAACAAATTCACCTATCCGCGTTTCGGTCGCGCCAAAGCCGAAGAACTGCTTGCGCGTCTTTCGGAGCTTGCGGATTATGTGATTGTGGACTGCGTGAGCAGCCTTGAATCCAATCCGCTTGCTTCCACTGCCGTGGAGCTTGCCGATCAGATCATCCGTCTCGCTTCCCCCGACCTGCGGAGCATCAGCTACTACCTCTCACAGCTCCCGCTGTATGTGGACAGCAAGTATCAGTCGGAAAAGCAGATACAGGGACTGAACACCCCGAACGCAGATGTTTTTATGCCGATTGAAGAAGCCAAATCCCATCTGAAGGATCTTGCGTTTACGCTTCCGTACAGTCGGCAGGTCAAGGAACAGGCGCAGAAAGGGACGCTATATGAGAAAACCACCGACAAGAAGTTCCAGAGCCGTATCACCGAGATTGCAAGGAAGGTGGTAGAGTATGACGCGGACTGACCTTTGGAAAGCACTCGAAGAAACACAACTCTATATCTCAAAATACTACGCCACCGCGCTCACGGACGAGGACAAACACGATCAGCTCAAGGCGTATATTGAAAAATTCGTGCTGGACAACGGCTACCTGGTGGACAGCTTCACCGATGAAGAGCTGGTCAACCGTCTCTACTCCGAAATGGTCGAATATTCGATTCTGACACCCTATCTCGGCGCATCCGACATCGATGAGATCAATGTCAACGCATGGGACGATGTGGTGCTGACCTACTCGGACGGCAGAATGGTCAAAACCGAGGAACACTTCCATTCGCCCGGTCATGCGGTCGATATTGTCAAACGCCTTCTGCATCACAGTGGTATGATTATCGACAACGCCATGCCCATTGCACAGGGACACCTGCCCGGCAATACCCGTATTACGGCGATCAAGAGTCCCGTTGTGGATGAGGACTGCGGCATTTCCGTTTCCATTCGTCTTTTGCACCCGCAGCGTGTGGATCGCAAGTGCCTCATTGACAGCGGAATGGCAACTGAGGAAATCATGGAATTCCTCGAAATGTGCGTCCGATACGGCGTCAGCCTTGTGGTCGCGGGTCGAACCTCCTCGGGTAAAACAACGCTTCTTAACGCACTGCTCGGGAGCATTCCCGATGACAAGCGTATCTACACCATCGAATCCGGCGCACGCGAGCTGTTTCTCATCAAACGGAACCGCTTCGGAGAGGTACAGAATAATGTCGTGCATACGCTCTCCCGACCGAGCGACAACGGCGCTTACAACATCTCGCAGGAAGAACTGGTGGTTGCGGCACTCCGATTCGATCCCGACATTGTGGCGGTCGGAGAAATCCGCGATGCCGAGGCAAACTCCACCGTGGAAGCCTCGCTTACGGGACATACCGTTGTGACAACCGTTCACTCCGGTCCCGGTGAAGCGGCGCACGGCAGAATCGCACTCCTGTGCCAGCGCAGATTTGAGCTTGGCATGGAAGTATCGCTCAGTCAGGCGCGTCAGGCGTTTCCGCTTGTGGTCTTTGCTCACAAATGCGAGGACAACAGTCGTAAGGTCATGGACATCTCCGAGGTGTATGTCGCGCCCGGCGGACAGGCGGAATACCGTTGTCTCTACCGCTACAACATCACGGAAAACGAATATAAAAACGGGCATTTCACCATCAAAGGCGACTTTGAAAAAGTCAACCCGCCGTCCGGGCATCTCTGCACCATCCTGACAAGATCGGGAGTGCCGCAGGAGCTGCTCGGGCGTTTTTGTACCGTCAGAAAGGAGGCAGAAGCCGAATGACCTATGTCTATCTTATCTGTTTTCTTCTCTCTGTCATTGCCGTCATCTGTCTGCTCGGACTGACTCCCGAGAGAATCACGACAGATCTCATGAAGTTTGTCTCTCCCAAACAAACACTCCGCGACAAGGTGTTGGCACAGAAAGGAAGAAAGAAATCCAGAAAACTGACCGTCGAGCTGAACCGAATCCGCGATGCACTGATTACAACGGGCAAAGGCGGACAGTTCACCATTGCGTGTGCGTCTTCGCTTTTATTGATGCTGATCGGATGCATCGTGGCAATTGCCATCGGAAATGCGTTTCTGATCCCCGTTCTTGCCATTGCCTTTGCGCTGATTCCGTTTGCCTATGCCAAAAGGACAATCAGCTACTACAACAATCACATTCAGCAGGATCTCGAAAACGCACTCTCGCTGACCACAACCGCCTATCTGCGCACCGATGACATTATCACGGCGGTACGGGAAACCGTCCCGAACCTGCGTCCTCCGATCCGCGAAATCTTTGCGGATTTTGTGGCGGAAAGTACGATGATCTCCTCCAACACCAAGCAGGCGCTTCGCCATCTGAAGGAACGGGTGAAAAACTCTGCTTTTGAGCGATGGTGCGACACGCTGATCATGTGTCAGGATGACCGCACGCTGAAAAAGTCGCTCATGTCCACGGTGGAAGCCCTGTCTGATGTCCGCCAGGCAAATGCCGAGGTCAAGGTCGTGCTGAATGCCGCGCGCACCGAATATTTCATGATGGCGGGGCTTGTGCTTGTCAACATTCCGCTTCTGTACGCGTTGAATCAGGATTGGTACAATGCGCTCATGCACACGGTTGCGGGCAAGCTCGTGCTTGCGGTCTGCGGATTCGCCATTATTATAACGGGGCTTCTCATGTTCCGATACACGAAGCCCATCGAATACAGAAAGTGAGGTGACAGCCGATGATCATACCCATTCTTGTGGCAACCGTTGCCTCTCTGGGACTCGGACTGATCCTGTCGGATCTGCTCCGTGTTCCGTCCTTCGCAGTTTCCAAATCCACGCACAATCTCGGGAAAAGGCAGAATAAGAAAACCAATCCGATAGAGCTTTGGCTGAAGGAGATTGCGGGAACCCTTGCCGGCAAGCTGAAAATCAACGAATACAAACGACTGCAGCTGGAAGCCGACCTGCGAACGGCGGACATGCCGACGACCCCGGAACAGTACATTGCGAACTGCATTGTAAAATCCGGTTTTGTCGCACTGTTTGCCATCCCCCTGTTTTTCGTGTCCAAGCTGCTTGCGCTGATTGCGCTCGGCGCGTCGGTGCTGATGTATGTCAACGAATCGCGCAAGGTCAGCAACCGGATCAAAGAACGCCGTCGCAAAATCGAGGCGGATCTCCCGATGCTGTCCTCCACCATAGAAAAGTCGCTGGAACGAAGCCGGGACATCATCACCATTCTTGATAACTTCAAAGAAAATGCCGGACCGGAACTCCGCCGCGAGCTGGAAATCACGGTTGCGGATATGCGTTCGGGAACGGCGGAAGTCGCCCTCTCCCGTCTTGCCGCAAGAGTCGGCGGCTCCATGATGCCCGACATCGTGATGGGGCTGAAAAGCACGCTGAACGGTGACAATACAGCAGTCTATTGGGCACTTCTCAATATCAAGTTTGCCGAAGCGCAGCGCACCGCACTGAAAGCGGAGGCGAGCAAAGCCCCCAAGCGTGTCAAACGGCTTTCGATGGTGCTTCTCGTATGCTTTATGCTGATCTATGTGGTGGTGATCGGGCAGACACTGCTGTCGTCACTCGGAGGGCTGTTCGGATGAAAGACTTGAATATTAAGAAATCAAAAAGCAAAAGACATCCGGTGCAAGCCCGAAAGCAAAAGCGCGCTTTTACTTTCCTTAACAACAAGAGCGGCGAGGGCTATGTCGATGTGGCAGTCACAGTCATGATTGTCGCCTTTGTCCTTGTCTTTGCCGTCAATGTTGTTTCTCTGGTGGCTCTGAACCAAAATCTCAAGACCGTGTCCGATCAGATAACCGACTATGCGACACTGAACGGAACGGTCGCGGTAGACAGTTATGCTGCCGAGCTGAAGAAGCAGACCGGAATCGATTTCGGATATTCCTTTGACGGAAGTCAGCTATACGATGCAAACGGCAAAGTACAGCTTGGCGACCGGATCATCTGTACCGTCACCTATCAGCTTCGGATGCCCGGCTTCGGGGATTTTGTTCTCCCCATCAGCCTCAAGGCGTCGTCAAGCGGACTGTCGCAGGTCTATTGGAAATGAGGTGAGGTGCTTGAATCACATCAAAGAAGCTCTGAAAGACAAAAACGGCGATGCGTACATCTGGTTGTGCGTCATCGTCGTTTTCATTTCCATGCTGCTCTCGGTTCTGATCCTGTACATGGGGCTTCTGTCACAGGTGCAGATACAGAAACGGGATATGAAGCATAAGCTGGACGGCTATATTTCGGATTATGCAACCGTCGCTTTCAATGCCGTTAAGCAGGGCGAAGCGTATGAGGTCTATGTAGACTATGAAAACCTTGCAAACGGTTGTCTGCCATCTCTCGGCTTTACACAGTCGGACTCGGTATACCGTTATGATAACGGAAATTGCACCCTGGTCGAACCGGAAGTAAAGGTTTTGCGTGGTGACGGCTTCGGCATAACCGTCAGATACACGGTTGTCTTTCCGATAAAATGGAACGGCAACACCTACAAAAGCCTCGAAGTGCCGATAACGGTCTCGAGTTATTACAAATTCAAGTGAAAGGAGCCTTATGAACAAGAAAACAACTACGATTACAATGGTGATCGTCGCACTTGTCACGCTGGCAATCGTTGCGACGGTTATCCTCTTTGCCGTTAAAAACGGCAAACAGCCGGAGGAACCCGTGGAACCTTCGACTGATATCACCTCTTCCACGGAAAAGCCAGATGATCCCGATCCCGTAATCCCTCCGATTGATTCGGACAGTGGAACGGAAACGGACAAGCCGGATGACAGCAAGCCCGGTACCGGGGATGTCCACATCGATGTCGAACAGCCCGTTGACGGGAGCCGGGATGACAAGCCCGGCATTGACGGCGATGTCGCGGTCATTCCTGGCGTTAAGGAGGATGCCGAATGAAGAAAAACGCAATCAGAATTCTGTCGCTGTTCCTTGTGGTCATGACGCTTGTCGGGGCGATTTCGCTTCCGGTATCGGCGTACAGTTACCCGATGAACTACACGATAACCTATAAAACCTCGGAAGGCAAAGTGTTGGATACGAAAAGCGGAACGGTTGACGCTGCAGCTGACACAAGAAATGCGCTTCGGATCACCTCGCCTTCTTTTGACGGCTATGTTCTGAAAAACGACAGTGATGCCGTTGTGACCGGCTCTATGATTTCCTGGAACTTTCCCGCATCCAACTATGTCCGTCACGGAACGGGAAGCTATACCGTATATTACGAAAAAGCCTGCAAAATGGTCGTCCACTATGTGTACGGCGTATCGCGCAGAACAGCGACAGTGGACAAAACCGCTTACGGAAAGCGCGGTTCAAGCTACACCATCTACTCTCCGACGATCAGCGGATATACGCCGTCTAAATCATCGGTTTCGGGCAGCTTTTCATCGGAAAGCAGCTCCGCAACGGTGTATTACTACGAAAGCACTTATACCATCTCGTTCAATGCGAATGGCGGTTCGGGTGCGCCGTCGGGTATCACCAAGAAGCACTTTACCAATGCAACCTTGCCAACTGCAACGCCTTCTCGCACAGGATACACCTTCAAGGGCTGGGGAACGAGTTCTTCCGCTTCCTATGCGGCATATCAGCCGGGATCAACATTCTATACGAATGCAAA
>CAJLZE010000011.1 GCA_905210995.1 uncultured Anaerotruncus sp. | reverse complement strand
CGCGTTTGCGCGGCTGCTCCGCGGATTTTATATTATTTCTTTATGTTTATGCGAACAACAATAAATGCAATAAAAACATTCAGAATTTTTTATCCCCGTCATCACGATAATTTTCCGACTGCATACGAAACAGCGCAGCATATTTCCCGTTCAGATCCATCAATTCTTCGTGAGTTCCGACTTCAGATATTCTACCGTTTTCCATGTATACTATTTTGTCTGTCAAACGAGCGCTCGACAGTCTGTGCGTAACCAAAAGAACCGTTTTTCCGCGCATGATCTCCAAGAATTTTTGATACAGCAAATATTCGGCTTTAGGATCAAGTGCCGATGTTGGTTCATCCAATACGATCAAATATGAATTTTTGAACACGCCACGCGCGATAGCAATTCTTTGCCATTCGCCACCCGACAGATCGGCAATACCGGAAGTGTCATAATTTTTTGTGATATATGTATCACTTCCGAGACGTGACAGTAAATCATACGCTTCGCCGACTTTCGCGGCATTTTCGATCATTGCTTTGTCCGATCTTTTATCCCAATCAGAGATCGAAATATTCTCTCCTACCGTAAAGCCATATCTGCAAAAGTCCTGAAAAACCGCGCTGTAATTTTTATATATACTGTTGGGAGAATACATCTCTATCCTGTTGTCATTGATAAAAATTTCTCCGGATGTCTGGGGGTATAGTCTTAATAAAAGTTTGGCAAGTGTTGACTTTCCCGCTCCGTTATATCCGACTAGAGCAACGCTTTCTCCGGGATTGATGGTCAATGAAACATCTGACACAGCATAATTATCTGTGTTCGGGTACCTGAAACAAAGATTTTTAAATTCTATTTTAGGTGCGCTGTCCAGATGAAGATCAGCGCCGTTGTCAAGCAACAGTTTCGGTTTAAGCTTGAGAAAGTTGCCGAGAATATCCGAATACAAGTCATACTCAAAATAATTTGCGATCATTATAAACATACCGCTTATATTGGTATTAAGCGCTGTAGCACTGCCGTAATAAAGCTGAAAATCACCGATCGTTATGTCGCCTCTCAAAGCGAGAAAGGCAAAAAATACATTTATACACCCCAAAACTATCATGACAACTGTTGAAAGCACAGCTCTGATAGAATAATCTCTTTTCAACAATCTCGACTGATCGTCTATTTTCTTATCAAATATCCTCGAAAACTCTTCTTTCAGCGCGCTGCCGTATCCGAACAGTCTGACTTCTTTGGCATATCCACGCCCTGTCAGTATTCCGCTCAGATATCCTGTTTTTTTGTTTTCGGGTATCTGATTTTTCTGAAAATTATGTCGAGCCTTTCTTGACTTGACCTCAAATATCAAAAATGGGATCAAAGAAATAAGTAGCAAAAGACCTAAGCCGGCATTTGCTATGAGCAAGGTTGATGCCAAGCTTACAACGGTCATTAGTTGCCCGAAAATGGAAAACACGGAACCTATCATATTTTCCCATCCGCGTCCCAGTGTCTGATAAGCCTCCTTTATGGCTGTATACGACTCCTTATCGTCATAAAACGAAACATCAAACTCCAAGCATTTTTGGATAATCAGTTCATTTATGCGTTTATTTATTTTTGCTCCGGATTGGGTGCATATTATCGTTCTTATATTCGCCAGTACTTTACCCGAAATGTTGATTATCACCAAAAGCACGCACCACAAAATGAGAGTCCCGATAGCTTTATTCGTATATTCAAGCAAGATAGAATCAATGATCTTTTTACTTATGTAAACATAAGCAAGTGGAATGAATGAGGAGAGCGTTTCAATTATTATTATAAACACGCACTGCCATGGAGAGTTTTTCCAAAGCATGTTTATAATAAATCCAAAATTTTTCAACGTCTTTAAAATATTTTGCTTAAATTTATCGATACGCTGTTTTAACATAAAAAAACTCCTTACACTTTAATATGTTTATTAATGATCATTTAAATACTGCATAAGAGCGCAGATGAAAAAACTCCTTAAATAATAATCGAAATTACAATGCTACGCGCTTCGGTTTGCAATATTATTCCATTATATTAAACTATTGTTTTCAACAATGTATAACAAGTGTTGAGTTAACCCTCCTATTCGTTGCCTCAACCAATATATTCTCGTCAGACCTGCTTATAGGTCGTACAACATTCACCTCACCTGTGCTTACGTGTAAGTATGCGGTATCGCACAAGTGTCGGAATGACGCGGAGACGTCTCGGTTCACGTATGCAGCGCCAGAGCCATTCAAGCCGCAGTCGGATGAACGGTCCCGGTGCGCGTCGCACATCTCCCGACCATACGTCGAGAGCGCCGCCGAGCGCGACGGCGACCTTTATGCCCGACGCATCGAGAAGTTGTCTGTGGCTGTAGATCCACTTCTCCTGCCGCGGAGAGCCGAGGCATACTATAAGCAGCGCGGCGCCTGAGCGACTTATCATATCGGCTGTCCTGTGCTCGTCTGCTGCATCTCCGAATCCGTCGAGAACGCCGCATATCCTCAGCCCCGGGAGCTGATCCCTCAGCCGTTCTGCTGCCCTTTCAGCCACTCCCGGCCTTCCGCCGAGAAGAAAAACGCCGTCTCCGCTTTTTACCGCGCAGCCGAGCAGTGCATATCCGAAGTCGATCCCAGCGACGCGTTCATGAAGCGGTTTTGAAAGCCTTTTTGCGGCGTCGATGACACCGCGCCCGTCGGGGAGCGAAAGAGATGCGGAGTTTATGATCTCAAGAAGCTCGGGGTCGCTGCGGCAGTTCATCGAAATGACCGGGTTGGGAGTAAAAACGGTCATTACGCCGCAGGAGGCGCAGTGCATGGCGCGTTCCGCAAGCATAACGGCGGTTTCGAGCGTGACCGAGTCAAAATCAACGCCGGCGATGTTTATTTTCTGCGGGAGAAGCGGCACGGCACCCGCCGCCGCAAGCTCCGGCAGGATGCAAAGCGTGCTATCCGACGGTCGGCATACGGAAATAACGCCCACGCGGTCGTCGTTCTCTATTATAAATTTATCGGTTATCGTCCCGGCGGGAGTTACGGCGCTGTCCGCAAGCCTCCTGCCGATGTATTTTGATGCTGCTTCAAATTCCGTCCAGCCTGCTAGAAATCCTTGCAGCGTCCCGTCGGTATTTATACCGCGCGGAGCGAGCCAGCGCGCGGCGAGGTGATCCCGCGCGGCTTTTTTTTTGTCTGTCTCGGGCAGAGATGCAAATTCAATGTCTATCCCCACCGAGCCGCAGTCGGAGAGCACACACACGGCAGTGCCGCCGCTGTGGGCTATCGAAAAGCCGTGTTTCGGGAGAGCGGGGAAGTACGGCTTTCCGTTTTCGTTCCTTTTTATCGCTGTGTCGCCGCAAGGTGTTATGCCGGCGCGCCCGAGCATCGAAAGCAGCAGCGCCGCGCCGCAGAGAGAGTCGCTGCGCGCCGATGCATCATTCTTCATCAGCGACGCTGCGTATTCTTCGCCGAATGCTGCCGAAATATCGTCTTTCGTGGCGTGCGTCACGTCTTTTGTCGTATATCCGAGAAATACAGTGCCCATTCCGCTGCCCCTTTCTCCATTATTTACTTGATTTATATTATACATTACCCGCATGCAATAGTCAAGTGCGGCATAAAACCGCAGCGCATAGTTTTTTATTGTCAAAACCGAAAAAAACGGACTTCGGACGCCCGAAATGTTCGTCATATGTAACGAAAATGATAATTTTTCAACAAACCACTTGTATAATCGACGGAAATAAGCTAAAATATATAGTGGCAATAAGTGGTCCGCTGAAAACGGCTGACCAACTAAAAACGGAGGATATTTAATTATGTCAGTTAAAGTTGCTATTAACGGTTTCGGCCGCATCGGTCGTCTTGCTTTCCGTCAGATGTTTGACGCTGAGGGTTATGAAGTTGTCGCTATCAACGACCTCACCAGCCCCAAAATGCTTGCTCACCTTCTGAAGTACGACACTGCCCAGGGTTCTTTCCTCGGTCACATCGGTGAGGGCAAACACACCGTTGAAGCTACCGATGATTCCATCATCGTTGACGGCAAAGAGATCAAGATCTACGCCGAAAAGGATGCCAATAACTGCCCTTGGGGCAGGCTTGATGTTGACGTCGTTCTTGAGTGCACCGGCTTCTACACCTCCAAGGAGAAGTCCATGGCTCACATCAACGCCGGCGCCAAGAAAGTCGTTATCTCCGCTCCTGCGGGCAACGACCTCAAGACCATCGTTTTCAACGTCAACAACGAGACTCTGACCAAGGACGATCAGATCATTTCCGCTGCATCCTGCACCACCAACTGCCTCGCTCCCATGGCTAAGGCTCTTAACGACACTTACCCGATCGTTTCCGGTATCATGACCACCGTTCATGCATACACCGGCGACCAGATGATCCTCGACGGTCCTCAGAGAAAGGGCGACCTCAGAAGATCCCGCGCGGGCGCGCAGAACATCGTCCCCAACTCCACCGGCGCTGCCAAGGCTATCGGTCTTGTCATCCCCGAACTGAACGGCAAGCTCATCGGTTCCGCTCAGCGCGTTCCTACCCCCACAGGCTCCACCACCATTCTGGTTGCTGTTGTCAACGGTAAGGACGTTACCAAGGAGTCCATCAACGCCGCTATGAAGGCTGCTTCCAACGAGTCCTTCGGTTACAACACCGACGAGATCGTATCCTCCGATGTTATCGGTATGCGTTACGGCTCACTCTTCGATGCCACCCAGACCATGGTCTCCAAGATCGACGACAACACCTATCAGGTACAGGTCGTTTCATGGTACGACAACGAGAACAGCTACACCAGCCAGATGGTCCGCACCATCAAGTACTTCGCAGAGCTCAACTGATCACTGCGCAGCAATATAATAAAGAATGTCGGCTCGCGTAAGCGGGTCGGCATTCTTTTCTTTACATTCGCGTGTTTTTGTGATATACTAAAAGAAAAAAGTGTGGGAAATATGCAGAAAGATCAGCGTATATTATTGGTCGAGGATGACGGGGGAATAGTATGGGCGCTAAACGAGGTGCTTCGCGGCGAGGGCTTTGAGGTTTGCGCGGTCAGCGGAGAGACTGAAGCCAAGCGATACCTTGAGGGCGGCAGTCTGCCGGATGTGATCTTGCTTGACCTTTCGCTTGCCGACGGCAACGGCTTTTCGCTTTTTTGCACGGTAAGGGAAAAATACGGCGTGCCGACGATATTTCTTACCGCTTCCGGCGACGAGGAGAGCGTGTGCCGCGGGCTTGAGCTCGGTGCGGAGGATTACATCGCAAAGCCCTTTCGCGCGCGTGAGCTTGTTTCAAGGATCCGCAGCGTTCTCAGGCGCAGCACATGTACGCGCAATATCGTGCAGCTTGAAAATGTTACGGTGGACACGGATAAAGGAACGGTCACCAAAAACGGCGCCGAAATAGCGCTTTCCGCGCTCGAATACCGCATTCTGCTTGTGTTTATAGGCAACCGCGGGCGTTTGCTTTCGCGTTCGCGTCTGCTTGAGGAGATATGGGATGTCGGCGGCGACTTTGTTAACGACAATACCCTTACCGTGTATATCAAACGGCTGCGCGAAAAGATCGAGGACGATCCGCAGGATCCTCATATAATAAAAACCGTGCGAGGGCTCGGCTACCGCGTTGACTGACGGAGTGAATGATGAGTGTTTTCAACGATCCGGATATGCGGCGCGGAATACTGGTCCATGTGATCGCGGGGGCAGTGCTTACAGCGCTCTGTGCGGTGTTCGACATCGCCGCGGCGATTGCGGCAGTGACGGTATCGGTGGTGTTTACGGTGATATATGTCATCATGACGGCGATCCGTTATCGTGAAATAGCGCGGCTCAGTCGCAGCATCGACCGCATATTGCACGGTCGGGACGATATACTTTTTGCCGACAGCCGTGAAGGGGAGCTTTCTATCCTTGCGAGCGAGATAACGAAAATGACGGTGAGACTGCGCGAGCAGGCTGACGCGCTCGCGGCTGATAAATTGCGCCTGACGGATGCCATTGCGGATATTTCGCATCAGTTGCGCACTCCGCTCACATCGATGAACCTTACCGTGTCGTTGCTTTCGGAGGAGGGACTTTCGGACGAGCGGCGTCAAAGGCTTACGCGCGATCTTTCGAGGTCTCTCAGACGCATCGACTGGCTGATCGACGCGCTGCTTAAGATCTCAAAGATCGATGCCGGTACGGTGGAATTCAAAACAGAGCGCGTGTCTGTTAAAGAGCTTTTGCAGCGTGCCGTCGCACCGCTTATGATCCCGATCGAGCTGCGCGGGCAGGAGCTTGTCATACGTGCGGATAACGAGAGCTATACCGGAGATATGCAGTGGAGCATTGAGGCGATAGGGAACATAATTAAAAACTGCGTTGAGCACACGCCCGAGGGCGGGCGAATCGAGATATCAGCCTCGGAGACCGCTCTTTATACCGCCATAACCGTTTCCGACAGCGGAGACGGCTTTGCGTCGGAGGATATTCCGCATCTTTTTGAACGCTTTTATCGGGGGAAAAATGCCGAGGCTTCAAGCGTCGGTATCGGGCTGGCGCTTGCACGCACCGTTATAACGGCGCAAAACGGTACCGTTACCGCATCGAACGGTGCAAACGGCGGTGCGGTTTTTGCAATAAGATTTTATAAGACCGTGGTCTGATGGCTCGGAAAGAGCAAAAAACGCTCCGGTGACGTTTCTCTTATCGAAAAGTCACCGGAGTGTCACTTTTGATCTGTATACTTATATACGGTGAACGACGCGAAAGGAAGGAAATGTTTTGGAAATTTTAAGAGTTGAACATCTTATGAAAGTATACGGCAGCGGCGACAACGAGGTCAGAGCGGTCGATGATATATCTTTTTCGGTCGAAAAAGGGGAATTTCTTGCGATAATCGGACCGTCCGGTTCGGGAAAATCCACACTTTTGCATATTCTCGGCGGTGTGGACCGTCCGACATCGGGCAAGGTGTTTATGAACGGTCAGGATGTTTATGCGCAGAATGAGGATCAGCTTGCTATATTCCGCCGCCGCGAGGTGGGGCTCATATATCAGTTCTACAACCTCATACCCGTGTTTGATGTTGTTGAGAATATGACGCTGCCCGTGCTTATGGATGGCAGAAAGGTAAACGAAGAGCGACTTGAAGAGCTTCTCGGCACACTGGGGCTTAAAGAACGCCGCAAAAATCTTCCCAATCAGCTTTCCGGTGGACAGCAGCAGCGCGTGTCGATAGGCAGGGCGCTTATGAATGCGCCGGCGGTCGTGCTTGCCGACGAGCCGACCGGCAATCTTGACTCCAAAAACAGTCAGGAGATAGTAGAGCTTCTCAGGATATCAAATCGCAAATACGGGCAGACGCTTATCGTCATAACGCATGACGAGAATATTGCGCTTCAGGCTGACCGCGTTATCGCGATCGAGGATGGAAAAATAGTGCGCGATGAGCGTATACGGGTGCGCTGAAGATGAATATCTTTCATAAATTCACATGGAGATCGCTGCGCAAAAACCGTGTACGCAGCATCGTGACGGTGGTCGGTATCATGCTTTCAATGGCAATGTTCACGGCTGTTATTGAGGCGGCATACAGCGGTCTGGCGTTTCTTCTCCGTGCGGAGGAAAAGCAGACGGGGTCTTATCACGCATATTTCGGCAGCATGGATGCCGAGGGGGTTGAAAAGCTCAGAAGCGCAGACGGCGTCAGCAAGGTCGTGACGTGGCAGCAGGTCGGCTGGGCAAATGTGGGCAGCAGCAACAAATACAAACCGTATCTGCTCATCGAATCTGTTGACAGCGATTTTTGCGACCTTGTTTCGGTAAATATGATCGACGGCAGAATGCCGCAGAACGGCAGTGAGATCGCTATTCCCACACACCTGAAAAGCAACGGCGATGTTGACTGGAAGATCGGCGACACGGTAACGCTTGACGTCGGCAGACGCGTGACAGACGGAACAGTGCCCGCAGAGGAGAATCGTGCGCTTGTATATGAGTCTACGGACGATTCGTTTACCGTCTTTGATTCCGTTACCGATACTGTGGAGAAGAGCTATACCGTCGTCGGTATATTCGAAAGGCTGTCAACAAACATCGAGGTGTTTGACTGCCCGGGATATACGGCGCTGACCTTTGGCGGCGGTACCGGAGCATACCGTGCTTTCTTTACGCTTGACCATCCTTACAAGCTCGACAGACTGGCGGTGAGCGGTGAGATACCGGGAGAGCTTACACAACACACCAATCTGCTTATATACTACGGTGTATCGTCAAACAGCGGCATCGTCAGCGTGCTTTACGGTATGGTGGCGATACTTGTGCTTATGATATTCTGCGGCTCGGTGTCGCTTATATACAATTCCTTTTCAATATCGGTCAGTGAGCGTACACGTCAGTTCGGAATGCTGAAATCGATCGGTGCGACGCGTCGGCAGATACGCGGCACGGTCATATACGAAGCGCTCGTGCTTTGCGCGGTCGGCATACCGCTCGGAATGCTTGCAGGGTGTGCGGGCATAGGGATCACGCTGTGGTGTCTGCGCGATTCATTCGGCTTTTTGCTCAGAAGCGGCGAAAATGTGGGTATGTACCTTGTCATAACCCCATGGGGGCTGCTTGCGGCAGCGCTCATATGCCTTGTCACGGCGCTCGTGTCGGCGTGGATACCCGCGAGACGTGCCATGCGCCTATCTCCCATTGATGCACTCAGACAGTCCGACGATATAAAGCTGAGCCGCCGCAGTGTGCGCACATCGCGTCTTGCGCAGAAGATATTCGGATTTGAAGGTATGATTTCGGCGAAAAACTTTGCCCGCAACCGCAGGAGATGCCGTTCAACTATAATCTCTCTCTTTCTCAGCGTGACGCTGTTCATATCCGCCTCATCCTTCTGCTCTTATATGACAGGTATGGTGAACGGCATTTCGGATACTATTGACAAAGGAGCAGACATTTCATATTGGAGCGACAGCGAAGATGTGTCCGCCGACCCTGACGCGATCTATAAAATGCTCATGAGCGCTTCCGGTGTGCGGGACGGCATGTGGCTCAGATATACTTCCTTTTATCTGGACTTTCCAGCATCCGATATCGACGGCTTTTTTGCCGCTCACGCAGAGGAATTTATGGCAATAACCAAGAATGACAGCGTGAGCATACTAACGACCGCTATGTTTATCGACGACGGTTCCTTCCGCTCGCTCTGCAGTGATAACGGCGTTTCGCCGAATGAATACTTCGATGCGGATCGACCGAAGGCGCTGATATACGACAAAATAACCGCGGGCATGCGTCAGAGCGGAGAATCGACCAAATGGGTGGGCACATCTGTGATAAAAAAGAGCGGCTTGCCGTTTACCGCTCACTCGGAAACACGAAAGAGGATCAAAGGCTATGGACTTGACGAGACGGTCACGGGTGATGACGGGGAAAATATAAATTACTACTATCCGCTCGAATACCTTGATTCGGTCTACAATGCGGGCAAAACTCCCGATCGCTCGCGGGCGCTTGCACTGCCGGACAGTGAAGCTGTTATACGCACGGATTTCACAGTAGGAGCACAGATAGATAAAAAACCGACTGTCAGCATAAATTCCGGCACGGTGCTGCTGATATATCCGGCATCTGTCCTTGACGGTGTGATAAAGGACAGTGAATTTTCCGGCAATGACAATCTGCGCAGCAGGGTGTATTACAATTTTTCAGTCGACGATCACACCGCGGCTTACAGCGCGATGAAGACTCTCCTGCTTTCGGCGGGACTTGATACGGCTCTGCTTGAGGATCAGGCTGAAAGCGTTGAATCTGAGCGCCGCATGGTCACGGTCATAAACGTATTCTCATACGGTTTTATAGTTCTGATATCCCTTATCGCCATGGCGAATATGTTCAACACGATATCAACGAATATCCTTTTGCGCCGCCGTGAGTTTGCAATGCTCAAATCGGTGGGGCTTACAAGCGGAGGTTTTCGCCGCATGATGAATTTCGAGTGCGCACGTTACGGTATACGCGGGCTTGAATGGGGACTTCCCGCGGCATTCGCGGTGACATATCTGATATGGCGAACAGTGTGCAACGCATATACGACCGAATTTTACATCCCGTGGTACAGTGTTGCGATCGCCGTTTGCAGTGTTTTTGCCGTGGTGTTTGCCGCGATGATGTATTCGATGCACATGATAAGAAATGATAACCCCATAGACGCCCTGAAAAACGAAAATCTTTGAAAATTTTGCGTCGGAGGTTGACACGCTGCCCTCGGGATGATATAATAAGCGCATATTTTTAATCCGAGGTACACCTAAAATGGCACTCATTCTTCCCGATGGTTATAAGTCGCGTCTGACGGCGCGTCAGACACAGATCGCAATAAAAAAGGTCAAAGATTTCTTCCAGACCGACCTTGCCAACCAGCTCAACCTCCGCCGCGTGTCGGCTCCCGTTTTTGTTGACTCCGCTACCGGACTCAACGACAACCTTAACGGCGTCGAACGCCCGGTGGCGTTTGATATCAAGAACTGCGACGGCAGCTATGAGGTGGTCCATTCGCTTGCGAAGTGGAAGCGCTATGCTCTGAAAAAGTACGGCTTTGCACCGGGCGAAGGACTTTATACCGATATGAATGCCATACGGCGCGATGAGGATACCGACAATATACACTCGGTATTTGTCGATCAGTGGGACTGGGAGAAGGTCATACTGAGATCGGAGCGGACCGTTGAGACGCTGCATTCTACGGTGAGATATATATATGACGCCCTCCGTCAGACAGAAAACTATATCGCCGATGACTATAACTTTATAGGTCATTTGCTGCCGCCTGCGATCACATTTGTGACTACACGTGAGCTCGAGGAAAAATATCCCACACTCACTCCCAAGGAGCGCGAATACCGTGCGGCAAGGGAGCATGGAGCAATATTTCTTCAGGGAATAGGCGGCGCACTTGCCGACGGCAAGCCGCACGACGGCAGAGCGCCCGACTACGATGACTGGTCACTTAACGGTGATATAATCGTTTATTACCCGGTGCTTGACATTGCGCTTGAGCTCTCAAGCATGGGCATACGTGTGGATGAGGACGCCATGCGTCGCCAGCTTGCTGTTGCGGGCTGCCCGGAGAGAGCAGAACTGCCTTTCCATCGCGCTTTGCTTGCAGGTGAGCTGCCGTATTCGATCGGTGGCGGTATAGGTCAGTCAAGGATATGTATGTTTTTCCTCCGTAAGGCTCATATCGGTGAGGTGCAGGCATCCTGCTGGCCGCGTGCCGAGATCGAGGCTTGCGAAAAGGCGGGGATATTCCTACTTTGATCAGGCCGACAAAAAAACGGTTGCCGCATAGCGGCAACCGTTTTTTGTCATTCATCTTCTTTTTTATCTTCGGCATATACTTTTATGCCTGCCATTCTGCCGAAATCGCGAAAGCCGTCGACCTCGCCGCGCTGTATCGCGCCGTAAATACGGTATTTCAGCCCGCGGTTCTCACGGTCGAGGCGCGCCAAAAACTGCTTCATCTCCTCACGCTCGGTATGCTTGTCGGCAGGGCAGGTGGATTCCACTACCGGGAGCTCTGCCTTTTTTGCAAAGTAGCGTATGTCCTTTTCCGGCATATATATCATCGGGCGGATGACCGTCACGTCGCTGCGCGACAGATATGTGACCGGGCTGAACACCCCTATCCTTCCTTCAAAGAAAAGATTGAGCATGAAGGTCTCGACAACGTCATCGAAATGGTGCCCGAGAGCGACCTTGTTGCAGCCGAGGCTGTGTGCTGCGTTGTTCAGCGCGCCGCGACGCATTTTTGCGCAGAGCGAGCAGGGATTGTGCTCCTTACGGTACTCGAAAACGACTTTTGAAATGTCGGATGGGATTATGTGATATTCAACATCAAGACTGCGGCAATAGTCGGCAACGGCTGAAAAATCCATGCCTTCAAGCCCCATGTCGATGCTGATCCCGCAAAGACTGTACTTTTTCGGATAAAACCGCCGCATTTCCGCAAGCGCGGTCAGGAGGGTCAGAGAGTCCTTGCCGCCGGATATGCCGATGGCGATTTTGTCGCCTTCTTCTATCATATTGTAATCGTCGCAGGCGCGGCGTATATAGCTGAGAATTCGTTTTGTGTCGCTCATATGCTGAAAAGTAAGTCCTCCAGATCTTTGACGGTGTTAAGGTAATAGTCGCTCTCGCGGCGCATAAGCTCTTCGATCTTGCGGCTCTGGCGCGCCCATCCCGCAGCGGCAAAGCGCACGCCGGCAGTGCGTGACATATCAAGTCCCGGCTTCAGATCATCGACCATAAGAAGATCCTGCGGGGCAAAGCCGTTGTTCTTCATTATATCAAGCAGGGGATATGGATCCGGCTTTCGTTTGCCCTCACCGAGTTCCCACGCGTAAACGCCGTCGGGCTGCATATCAAAATCGTGCTGCCAGTCGCGCAAGATGTTTGAAGCGTATGAATGCGATACGACAAACAGCTTGCCGCCTGCGCTGCGATATTTTTTTATTATTTCGCCGAGTCCCGGGACCGCCTCGGGTATCGTGCGCTTTACAAATTCCTGCCAATTGTCGAATTCGTATTTCATCTCGCTGTCGGTAAATCCGAGAATGTTGCGGTAAAACGGTTCAAACCCCGGGTCACAGCAGTAATCAATAAATGTCTCATAGTCGTAATGCACGCCGGGACGCAGCTTTTTCATGGTGTCGAGGAATGCCGGATAGTTTACCTCCGGTGTTGAGAGAACGGTCGTGTCGTCGTGGTCGAGCACAAGACAGCGGAAGGCTAATTCGGAACTCATGTGTTGTCTCCTTGATAACGGTCGTTTTCGGCGAATGAGCAGGTATCGTAGATGCGCGCAGCCTGCGGTGTCATAGTGCGCGGCGTGCCGTCGCTTACGTCGTTTGCATAGAATATGAGCGGACGCGTTACCTCAAGCGACGGACCGGCGCCGAGCTTTGACTCAACTATAACAGCCGACGGGCGCGAGGCGGCGTCGGGGTATATTTCGGTCATGCGTTTAGGTTCGAGATTGTTGACGCGCAACGCCTCAAAAAGATCCGGCAGGCGGTTGGGGCGGAATACGCATATAAAAAGCCCGCCGAAGTTGAGAAGTCGTGCGGCAGCCGCACAGAAATCCGTGATCCCGCCGAATATCTCATGCCGAGCTATCAGCTTTTCCGGAACGTCCGAGGGATGTCCCGTGTCGGCGCGCATATAGGGCGGGTTCGAAAACACAACGTCGAACCTCCCGCCGAGCCGTTCGGGGCGCGCGTCGCGCACATCGCCGCATTCGGGAATGAATATTTTATCAAATCCGTTCAGCCGTGCATTTCTTTCCGCAAGCTCGGCGTATTCGGGCTGTATCTCAAGCGCACGTATTTCGGGGAATTTGCCGTGCGCCGCGCAGAGCAGGGAAATGACCCCCGTGCCGCAGCCGAGTTCGCAGGCGCGCGCATTGCTTTTTCTCATATATGCCGCAAGCAGATATGAATCGGTGCCCCATCGGAGCCCGCGCGTTTTCTGAATTATGTTCAGGTGCTCCCCGACGGCGCACAGGCGTTCATCGGGCATCAGTTTTATATCCGGATGCATGAAGTAATAAGACCTTTCTTTATTGATCTTCATTGGCGGAGTAAAAACCGGGCTGACGCGCTTATGCACGACAGCCCGGTTGACGGGAATATCCCGCTTTGATGCCTTACTCGGCTTTGGGAGCCTCGACAGGACATACGCCGGCGCAGGCGCCGCATTCTATGCACTTATCGGGGTCGATTACGTATTTGCCGTCGCCCTCGCTGATAGCGCCGACGGGGCATTCAGCCGCGCAGGTGCCGCAGGCGATGCAATCATCACTGATCTTGTATGCCATAGCAGTTTACCTCCATATGAGAATGATTATATTGTAGCACAAATGCAGAGATATGCAAGTGCTTTTTGAAAAATAAATATTAAAAATCAGCTTAAATATTCCGAAAATGTCCAAACGGGCGGTTTATTCGTCGGTTACGACGTCACGGTCGTCATCTCCGTTACCCACGTCGTCATTTCGGCGGCTGCCGCGTGAGATGATCTTTACATCGTCGCGCTTGTAAACGCGCGGCGGATCGCCGGGCTTTTCGTCAAGTCGGACCTTTACGGTGCCCGCGATTGGACTGTTTTCGGTAACGGTGCCCCTGCCGTCCACTGTCTCGACAATGGAATCCACCGGCGGGGTGAGCCTGATCTCGCGCTCGTATGTCTCATGCTCAAAGCGCAGGCAGCACATGAGTCTGCCGCAGCAGCCGGAGATTTTCGATGAGCTGAGAGAGAGCCCCTGCTCCTTTGCCATGCGGATCGAGACCTGCGCAAAGTTCGGCAGGAAGCTGGCGCAGCAGAGCTTTCTGCCGCACACGCCGCAGCCGCCTATCATTTTTGCTTCGTCGCGTATGCCTATCTGCCGCAGCTCTATGCGTGTGCGGAAAACGGCTGCAAGATCCTTGACAAGTTCACGAAAATCAACGCGTCCTGCAGCGGTGAAGTAGAATATCAGCTTTGAATTATCAAAGGTATAGCTTGAGCCGACAAGCTTCATGTCGAGCCCGTGCGCAGCTATTTTTTCGGCGCAGACCTTCATAGCTTCGGCCTCACGGCGATGGTTTTCCTCGTTGCGCTTTGCGTCGTTTTCATTGGCGCGGCGTCCGACGGCACGCAGTGGCTGAACTATTTCACTGTTGGGTACAAATGTGTTACCCATACTTATCTCGCCGTATTCAACGCCGCGGGATGTTTCCACGATGGCATGCTCGCCGCGTTTGAATTTGTCGGCGCCGGGGGCGAAATAATATGTCTTTCCCGAGTTTTCAAAGCGTACCCCGACCACCTCGGTCAAGTCTTGTGTCGGCGTCTGGACTTCAGCCGGAGCGGATTCATGAGGAAGCAGGCATTCCGGAAGGATCTCGGAGTCTGGTATGCGGAACGCATCGGGGGGGAGGGGAGCATCGTCTGACTCGTCGGCGATTACGCTTGAGGAGGCAAGACCGAGCCTTCCGGATCCCGAAAGCGAGATATCGGCAAAGCGATCGAGCGTATCCGTCGCCGGCTGCACGTCACCGGCAGTTCTGCGCGGGCGTTCTGCTGCATCGGTGGGAACTGCGGATGCGCCCCGGCGCTCCGGCGGCTCGTTCTGCTGCTGAGGGCGACGCTTTCCGCCACGGTCACGTTTATCGTTTTTAGGGGTGCCCTTGACCGCTTCGGGGCGTTTTTTCTGCCCGTCCGGGCTTTTCGGCTGCGCTGTTTTCTGCGGACGCGCATCTGTCTGCGGGCGTTTTGCCTGAGCCGCTTCCGCACCTTCGGCGGCGTCACGCGGTTGGCGATCGTTTTTGCGGTTGTTCGGTGGGCGCTTACCGGGGCGCCTTCCGTTATTTCTGCTGCGGCGTTCGCGGTTCTGAGCACTGCCTCCGTTGCTTGCGGCATGCGCCGGTTTTTCCTGCGGTATTTTTTCGTTGTTCTCGTCCATTTTATCTGTTTCCTTAATGATTATCCTTTGTTTTTATGTGTGCCGACGGATTCGGCAGCCTGCATGAGATTGAATATCGTGAGTCGTGTATTGGCGTTGCGCAATAAAAGATCACGGGCTTTCTCGGTAGCATCGTAGAGTGCAATCAGACGCGAGAGCGTATACTCGCCGCACAGCGCCTCGGCTTCGTCGCGGTCGGCAAAGAAGCGCAGCGGTGCAGTCTCGCTTTTTTTCTGTAGCGCAAGGTCACGCAGTGCAAGCGAAATATCGCCGAGCAGCTTTGCTGCTTCATCGCGCTTTCCCGACGAATACGGGAACAGCACCGAGAGAAGCTCGCGTCCGTGACCGCGTGAGCAAGCAATGCGGCAGAATTCCGTCGCAGCGGCGCGCCGTGCGGTTACAGCGTCCTTTTCCTTGCCTTCGAAAAGCTCTATTGCGCGTCCTGCACTGCCGTCAGCCGCCATAATGATACCGCGAAAAGCGTTCCGGTCTTCCGTTCGCATCCTTGCGGCTTCGGCGGAGCTTTCCGCTGCTATCGCGGCGACTGTTTCGGGCGGCAGGGGCTGCATTCTCAGCGACGGAGCCCGCGAGCGTATGGTTTCAAGCATATTCCGTGAGTTTTCCGCGATCAGCAGGAAAACGAGATATGCCGGCGGTTCTTCAAGTGTCAGGAGCAACGCGTTCTGTGCCTGCGCCGTCATGGTATCTGCGTCCTCAATGATGTATATCTTGCTGTCAAGCTCGTTCGGCATTACGTGAACGTCGGTACGCAGGTCTCTTATCGTGTCGATGCCTATGCTCGCTTTGCCGTCCTCACGCGTGACTGTTATAACGTCGGGGGAGATGCCGGCAAATATTTTGCGGCAGGCGGGGCATTCACCGCACGGGAGCGGCAATCCGCTTCCCGCACGCTCGCAGCAGAGTGCGGCGGCGATGTTTTTTGCCATCGTTCTCCTGCCGCTGCCCGGGCGACCTTCGATTACATAGGCGTGGGCAAGACCGGAACCGGAGATGATGTCACGCGCGAGCCGTGCACGCAGAGCATCGTTGCCTTTTATGCCCGGAAAGCACATTTCAGTGTTCATCCGCTCACCCGCCTTTCTTCAATCAAATTATTATATCATTTATATTGCGAAAAGTCAATATTCAGTGCGGCGCGGCATAAAAAAGGAATAAAATTTACAGGCAATATTATCTTTGCTGCATTTTGTTGACATGAAACACCGGCGATGCTATAATTAAGGGTGAAAGGTTGGTGCTTTTTAATGAAACGAAGTTCCGGAGTGCTGCTTCACGTTTCATCGTTGCCGGGTAAATACGGCTGCGGTGATTTCGGCAGAGGTGCGACCGATTTTATAGATAAAATGGCGGCGTGCGGATTTTCATGGTGGCAGGTGCTGCCGTTCTGCGTGCCCGACAGGTTTGCGTCGCCGTACAGCTCAATGTCCACTTTTTCTGGCAATCCTTATTTTATCGACCTTGAAGAACTGCAAAAACGCGGTCTTCTTACGGCTGAGGAGCTTGCGTCGGCTGAAGAAAGAAGCCCGTATGCCTGCGAATTTGACCGCCTTGCCGCCGGGAGACTGCCGCTTTTGTTCCGTGCTGCGGAGCGTGCTTTGCGTGATGCGGATACGTCAGCAGCCGTGGATACCTTTATGGACACCGAGCCGCGCATCGCCGAGTTTTGTCTTTTCATGGCAAGACGTGCCGCCAACGGCGATAGGGCATGGCAGGAATGGACGACCGACGGGTATGATCCCGCCGTGCTTGCCGCATGGCGGTTTATCCAGTATGAATTCTTTGGCGAATGGGCAAAGGTCAAGGCATATGCGAATTCAAAGGGGATCGGTGTGATCGGTGACATTCCGTTTTATGTTGCGCCTGACAGCAGCGATGTGTGGGGAAGTCGCGGACAATTCCTGCTTGGCAGTGACGGAAGACCGGACCTTGTCGCGGGAGTTCCGCCGGATTATTTTTCGGAGGACGGACAACTGTGGGGAAACCCGCTTTACGACTGGAAGCACATGAGGGCTGACGGATATTCCTTCTGGCGCGACAGGCTTTCGTTTATGCTTTCGATGCTCGATGGGATAAGGATAGACCATTTCCGCGCGGTGGAATCCTATTTTGCCATACCCGTAGATGCCGTGACTGCTCGCGAGGGCGGCTGGCGGCGCGGACCGGGGCTCGGATTTGCAAAGATCATCAAAGATATTGCGGGAGATAAGCTCGTGATCGCCGAAGACCTCGGAGACGATACCGCTAAAGCGCGCGAGTTGATCGAAAAATGCGGGTTTTCGGGTATCCGTGTGCTTCAGTTCGGTTTCACGCCGGGGCGAGATATGCACCACAGACCGCACAGCTATCCCGAAAAATGTGCCGCATACACCGGCACACACGACAACAACACGCTGCTCGGCGATATTTATGAAATGCCGCCCGACTGCCGCCGCGAGCTTTTTGATTATTGCGGCTGTCCGGATAACTTCGATGCGGCGTGTGTTCAGGCTATCAGGGTACTTATGGCATCCGCGGCGGGGACTGTTATCATACCCATGCAGGATATTCTCGGCTTTGGTGCCGATACGCGTATGAACCGCCCGGGTGTCGGCGAGGGCAACTGGACGTTCCGCATTACATACGATCAGCTCTCATCTGTCGATGTCGGGAGGTTTGCCCGCATGAACGAGCTGACGGGAAGAAAATAAAACCGAGAAGGACCGCACTGTGCGGTCCTTTTCGGTTTTATTGCGTATATGTGCCGGGTGCTTTATTCTTCGCAGTACGGGTTATCCTTTGCGGCGGCACGCATTGCGAGGATCGTCTGACGCGGACGCGGCGAGCCGAATATTGCAGAGCCCGCAACGATGACATTGGCTCCCGCCACGGTGACAAGCGCGGTGTTGTCGGCTGAAATGCCGCCGTCGACCTCTATGTCGGTGTCAAGTCCGAGCTCGTCTGCACGACGGCGCAGAAAGCGCACCTTTTCAAGTGTCTCGGGCATCAGTTTCTGACCTCCGAAGCCGGGAACGACCGTCATCACGAGCACCATATCCAGCATTGAAAGGAATGGGAGCACTTCGTCTGCCGGAGTTGCGGGGGATATCGCCATCGACGCACGAACGCCCGCATCCTTTATACGTGCTATGAGCGGTGCGGCATCGGCGACAGCCTCGCGGTGAAAGGTGATGATATCGGCTCCGGCGGAAATAAAGCGATCAAGATATTTTGCCGGATCGCTTATCATGAGATGAACGTCGAATATAAGCGACGTGCGCGGACGGAGCGCGGCAATGAGGTCGGGACCAAAGCTGATATTCGGCACAAAATGCCCGTCCATTATGTCAAGATGCAGAAAATCTGCGCCCGATTCTTCAATACGGCGCACAGAGGCGCCGAGTTCGGTATAGTCTGCCGCGAGAAGCGACGGCGATATGTATATGTTTTTACTGGTGTTCATTATCGTTTTCCTTTGCTTTACTCGGATCTGCGGCGGTGACGCACGGGGACGTTTCGCCATATCCTGTATATGAGAGAGTGCGGTGAGGCGCCGGGAAGGGAAGTTTCAAAGCTTACGGTGGGACGTCGGGGAATATTATCCCGGAGCGTGCCGCTTTTCTTACGGAGCGTCGCGGATATCCCGCGGAGTCTGCGGCGCTCCGATCGGTCACAGCCTCTCTATCAGGCAAACGGCGTGGGCAGCAATGCCCTCGCCGCTGCCGGTGAAGCCGAGACCTTCTTCGGTGGTTGCTTTTACGCTGACGTCATCTATGCTCACACCCAGCGCGGCAGCAAGCCTTTCGCGCATGATCGGGATGAACGGCGCGAGCTTAGGCCGCTGCGCCAGGACCGTTGAGTCTACATTGATTATGCGATATCCGTTCGAGCGGAGCAGCGCAGAGACATTTTTTGCAAGCGCAAGGCTGTCGGCACCCGCATATGCGGGGTCGCTGTCGGGAAAATGTTTTCCGATATCTCCGAGCGCGGCGGCGCCGAGCAGAGCATCCATTATTGCGTGAGTCAGCACGTCTGCGTCGGAGTGACCGAGCAGACCGAATTCATAGTCTATTTTAACTCCGCCGATTATCAGGTCACGCCCGCGGACGAGCCTGTGCACATCGTATCCGTGTCCTATCCTCATGCTCCTGTACCTGCTTCCGCTTTATTTGCGCGGCGGAAGTTTATTATGGCTTCCGCTATCGGAATGTCGCACTCGGTGGTGATCTTGATATTTTCTCTGCCGCAGTCAACGAGTCTGACCTTGTATCCTATATGCTCGACAAGAGAATTGTCATCCGACGCGGCAAAGCCCTCGTCGCGCGCGGTGTAGGCTGCCGCTCTGTAAAGGTTGGCGCCGAACACCTGCGGCGTCTGTACCTGCCACACGGTGCTGCGTTCGACCGTTGCGGAGATAAATCCGCGTTCGTCGGCAGTTTTTATCGAATCGACTGCGGGAGTTGCGGCGGTCGCGGCGCTGTATTTGTATGCCGCAAGGCAGACCGAGCGTATGATATCGGGCGTTGTCAGCGGGCGTGCGGCATCTGCGATCGCAAAGAAAGCCACTCCGTCATCTGCTGCTTGTATGCCGTTCATTACCGATTCCTGCCTCGTCGCGCCGCCGTGCACGAGCGCACGTATTTTTGTAAACCCGAATTTTTCACGGTATTCGTCATAATAATGCTCGTCTCCCGGACGTATGACGATAATTATATCGTTTATGCAATCTGCATCCTCGTATGCGCGTATCGTCATTGCGACAACGGGCATACCGCAAAGCGGCAGAAACTGCTTCGGCGTTGTGCCGCCCATGCGCTCGGATGAGCCGGCGGCAACGATTATTGCGGCAGTGCGGCGGTTTTGCGTTTTGCCGATGACTGTGCGCAGTATGTCTGCCGCGTCATCGAATTTTTTCTTGTCACGGTGATTCATAATGTGTAGTTTTTCTCGTCAAATGTGCCGTCCTCAAGCTCGCTTATCATACGCAGGCGGCGCTTGTGGCGCTCCTCGTCAAGAGGCTCGTTGGCAAGGAACGTATCGGTGATGGCGGCGATCTTTTCGTCGTCAAGCACGCGCGCACCCATACAGAGAACATTGGCAGCATTGTGCTTGCGGGTCATTTCGGCGGAGAAGAGATCCGAGCATACAGCCGCGCGGATGCCGCGGTGCTTGTTTGCCGCAATGGAAACGCCTATACCCGTGCCGCATATGAGTATGCCGAGCGTGAATTCACCGCTCTGTATTCTTTTGCAGAGCATATGCACGGGAATGGGGTAGTCGCAGCTTTCGGTCGAGAAGCAGCCAACATCCGTTACGCTCCAGCCGTCCCTTTCAAGTTTTGCGATAAGCCTGAGCTTTGCTTCGTAGCCCGCATGGTCGCAGCCGATTATGATCTTTTTCTGTTCGTTCATTGTTTTTGTTGCCTTTCGGAATATAAATATGTGCTATGTGCGTATGTCAATTGTTCGCGCCTGCTTCGGCTTCCAGGCGCTCGGCGCGTTCACGCTCAGCCTGTGAGAGCCGCAGGTATACCGGACGCAATGAATCGGCGTCGCCGTATTCGCCGCGTCGGTATGCAAGCCATGCCGATAGTGCGACAGAGTATGCCGACTGGTATCTCATCGGTTCGGGAGTGTCATAAACCGTCCCCTCGGGCATGAGGCCTTGTACAAGCCCGTACCCGTCGCCGCAGAGCCATACTTTGCCGAGCGGCAGAGTTTCGTTTTCAAATTCGGTGTAGGATATCGCACGGTCCGGGGTAAGGCGCTCAAGCTCGGATCCGCGTCTTACAAAGCGGGCGGTGTAGAGCTGACCGCGGCGTGCATCCATCACGGGGCATATTATCTTCGATGCGTCGTCCCCGAAGTCAAGGTTCCGTGCCAGTGCTTCGAGCGTCGAAACACCGACGGCGGGACGCCCCGAGCCGAAAGCCAGTCCCTTTACGGTCGCAACGCCTATTCTCACTCCGGTGAATGATCCGGGACCTGCGGAACAGGCGAAAAGATCGACGTCATGCGGCTTCATGCCGAATGCGTTCAGCATAGATTCGATCATCGGCAGCAGCGTTTCGCTGTGCGTGTTGCCGTTATTGAGCGTGAACTCGGCAAGCATCGTCCGGTCATCGCAAAGTGCGACGGTAGCGGTCTTTGCGGTGCTGTCAACGGCTAATATTTTCATTGTTGCAGCTCCTCTCTCGTTATTCTTTCGACCGTTATGCGGCGGTCGTTTTCGGCGCCGGTCTTTGCGACCGTAACTCGGATATAGTCCGCAGGCAGCGCCCACGGTATATTTTCGCACCATTCGGCAAGGCAGAACCCGCCGCGGCTCTCATAGTCGTAAAAACCGGCTGAGTAAAGCTCGTCGTCATCGGTGATACGATACATATCAAAGTGAAAGACAGGGCGCGTCCCGTGTCTGTACTCATTCACAAGCGCAAATGTGGGCGAGCGGACTGCTGAGCCGGGGGACGTCACCGAGGCAAAGCCGCGCACAAATGCCGTTTTTCCCACGCCGAGGTCGCCGTAAAGCGCAACAAACGTCGGAAGGCTGCCCGCCTCCATCATTTTCGCAAGGCGTGCTCCGACGGCTTCGGTCTCCTCGGGCGAATGAGTCACCGTGTCAGTGAGCATGACCGATCTCATGATTTTTCCGTCCGTCTTTCGCTTACTTTTTCACGCGTCCCGTCAGGTCTTACGATAACGGTGCTGTCAAGCTGACCGCGCAGATTCGCGCGTACCTCGGCAATATATTCCGCGCGCAGATCCGCCTGCTCGGCTGCCTCTGCCTCGGTGAGTCCCTCGGCACGCGATTTGCGTGCAAGCGCGTTTATTCTGTCTACCTTTGTTTTTTTCATTCCGGTCCCTCTTCCGCTATCGCAGTTTACATTGATACGCCTTTTTATTAATTATATCACTTTAGGGGGCGAAAATCAATGTTTTCACGATCATGCGCATTGATTTTATCAAATAAAACGCCGTGATTGCACCGAAAAAGTGATGCAAACGTGACGAAAACCGAAAAAAATGGCTGTATCCGTCGAATTTAAAGAAAAGTATTGATTTGAGAGAGAAATAGAGTTATAATATTATTTAACAAACTTGATTACCGAGGAGGCTGTTATGTCAAACGGAAACGGAAAAACAATGCCGAGGATGCGCAAAGCGGTCATTCCGGCAGCAGGGCTCGGAACGCGCATGCTGCCGATCGCACGTGCCGTACCTAAAGAGATGCTCCCCATCGTTGACAGACCCGCTGTTTCTTACCTTGTAGAAGAGGCAGCCAAAAGCGGCATAGAAGATATATTGATAATCACCGGGCGCGGAAAAGGTGCTATGGAGGATTATTTCGATTATTCACCCGAATACGAGGTGCATTTTGCAGCCAAGGGCAAGGACGGTGCTGTAGCCGAAATGCGCAAGACCGGCGACGCCTACGGCGCAAGAGTCTATTTTATCCGTCAGAAGGAAGCACGCGGGCTCGGACATGCGGTCGGCTGTGCGCGTTCATTTATCGGCGACGAGCCGTTTGCGGTGCTTTACGGCGATGATATCATTTTCTCCGAAAAGCCTGTCGTGGCACAGATGATAGAAAGCTACGAGCGCTACGGGAGAGCCGTGTGCGGCGTAAAGCCGGTGCCCGAGGAACTGGTGTTCAAATACTGCTCGCTTAAAACGCACACGATCGAAGGAAGCGATAATGAATTTTTTGTTGACGACATGATCGAAAAGCCGCAGACACGCGAGCAGATGTTCAGCAATTATTCGATACTTGGCAGAGTGCTGCTGACGCCCGAGATATTTGATATAATCGACGCGACGTCTCCCGGAGCGGGCGGTGAGATACAGCTTACCGATGCTATGCGCACACTTGCGCAGCGCGACGGCATGACGGCGCTTGATTTTGAAGGCACACGTTTTGACCTCGGCTCAAAGCTCGGCTTTCTCAGCGCAAATGTGACCCGCGCATTTGACGACCCGGAGCTCGGTGAGGATTTTCGTGAGTTCCTGCGCGGATTTGCCAAAGAAAAGGGGATCATATGAATTCCGAAGGTATCGCAAGGCGCTCAAAGGATAATTATTATCTCGATATTGCCGAAACGGTCTCGGAGCGCAGCACATGTCTGCGCCGCCGCTTCGGTGCGATAATAGTAAAAAATGACGTTATCGTATCTACCGGGTACAACGGTGCTCCGCGCGGACGCGCCAACTGCAACGAACTCGGGATATGCTACCGTGAAAAGCTCGGCATTCCGCGCGGAGAAAGATATGAGCTTTGCCGCTCGGTCCATTCGGAGGCAAATGCGATAATTGCCGCGCCGCGTGAGCAGATGCTCGGTTCAACGCTGTATATGTGCTGTACGTCTCCCGTTGACGGTAGTATAATGCCGGGCACGACATCCTGCATGATGTGCAAGCGGCAGATAATCAACGCCGGCATTGCGCGCGTGATAGTGCGCGACGACAGGGAGAATTACCGCGTGATAGATGTGTCGGAATGGATAGAGAACGACGATTCTCTCGGCGGCAAGACGGGATATTGAAAGAAAAGGTCTGATTTGAAATGCAAAACAAACATTTGTGGAAAAAAACCGCAAGAACGGTGCTGCTTTCGGCGCTTGTATGTGTGATGCTAGGCACCACGGTCTGTCTCGGCGGCTGCAAGCGCAAGCTTGATTCAAGCGGTATGAGCATAATCGATCGCAAAAGCGGCGCTTCATACCGATATATGCCTGCATATATCGGTCCCGCGGAAAGGTCGAAAAAAGCATACGCCAGCGCAACGATATCCGGTGCAAAGCAGGATCTCTATACGATAAGAGGACTTGACGCATCCGAGTGGCTGTGCACAGAGTGGGGCGATGTTCTTTACTCCGGCAGCGACCGCATACTCACCATTACCGATTTTGAACCTTCAAAAGCCTATATATGCAATGCCGAGGGTACAGTCAACATTGCGCTCGTTGAAATAAGCGGCGCCGATCTTGATGCCATAGTGAAATGCTGGGCTGATGGAGAGGCTGCGGAATATCCTCTTTCCGAGCCGTCAAACGCTTATCTTGTAAGATTTGAATCCGAAAAATACCCCGGGCTTTACTACACCGTTTCCGCGCTTGAGTACGGAAGCACGGTGTATCTTTACAGCAAATACGAAGATGCGCGGTGTGTGGACGGCACTGCGGCACTCGAAAAGTTTCTGGCAGATGAGTGATAACGATAAGAATGCAGTGATGACCGACGGGTTTACCGTCACCGCATTTTCCGAGCGTCATGCCGAGGCAGCCGCAATGATCGAAAAAGAAGTATTTTCGGAACCGTGGAGCCTGCGGGCGATACGCGATCTGTTTCTCGGCGGCTGTGTTACGTCGGATATTGCCGACGGTGCATTCGGCGGCGAGTCCGGCGCGTGCGGGAGCATCTCGGCGCTAGCATGCGAGGCGCCGGACGGGACGCTCGCGGCATACGGCGGGATCGAGTGCGTGCTTGACGAGGCAAATATCGTGAATATCGCCACGAGCCCCGAATATCGCAGGCGCGGCTGCGCACGTGCGGTCATGGGAGGACTTCTCGATATAGCGAAGAAAAAAGGCTGTACACGCGTTACGCTTGAGGTGAGGGAACACAATCTCCCCGCGCAGGCGCTTTATCGTTCGTTCGGGTTTACGCCCGCGGGAATAAGAAAGCACTTTTACAGCTTCCCGGACGAGAATGCGATCGTCATGGAGAAGTACCTCGTAAAAGAATAAAGGAAATACACGAGAGATGCTTATACTTGGAATAGAATCATCATGTGACGAAACATCGGCGTCTGTCGTCGAGGAAAAGGACGGCGTTGTCAAAGCGCTGTCGAATATAGTCGCGTCGCAGATAGAAACGCACAGACTTTACGGCGGTGTGGTGCCCGAGATAGCCTCACGCGCACATATCGAGGCGATATGCCCGACTGTCAGCCGTGCTCTCGACGAAGCCGGGGTAACGCCGGAGGCTCTTGACGCGGTCGCGGTAACATCTCATCCGGGGCTTATCGGGGCGCTGCTTGTCGGTGTGAATTTTGCAAAGTCCTTTGCATATGCATGGGACAAGCCCATAATCCCGGTCAATCACGTTTATGCGCACACGGCAGCGGCGTATCTGACCGTCCCGGGGCTGAAGCCTCCTTTTCTGTCGCTCGTGGTTTCGGGCGGGCATACATCCTTCTATCATGTAAAAAGCTTCACCGAATACCGCGAGATCGGCGGAACGCGGGACGATGCCGCAGGCGAGGCGTTTGACAAGATCGGAAGAGTCATAGGACTTCCGTACCCGGGCGGCGCCGATATGGATCGCCTGGCGCGCGAGGGTGACCAAAGTCCCGAAAGACGCGGATTCAGGCTTCCGTCACCGGCACTTGCGGGAGACAATCTTGATTTTTCGTTCAGTGGGCTCAAGACTGCGGCGCTGAATCTCATCAACGGTATGCGTCAGCGCGGTGAAGTGCTTGAGGGCGAGCGCCGTGCCGCATTTGCTTCAGCTTATACGGGCGCGATAGTCGAGGCGATAGTATCAAAGATCCCCGCCGCATTTGAGGCGAGCGGATGCGACAAGCTCGTTATCGCCGGCGGTGTGGCTGCAAATTCCCATCTGCGCGAGGCTGCTGCCGCAGTCTGCCGGGCACGCGGAGCGGAGCTTATACTTCCGCCCGTAGCTTTGTGCGGAGACAATGCTGCAATGGTTGCTGCCGAAGGAACGTTTCTTTACAAAGCCGGTGTGTGCGGCGGCACAGACCTCAATGCACATGCCGACGACGGCGACTGAGGACACTTAAATTCAAAAGAACGGAGATCGGTGAAATGAATATCATGGAAAACAAAAGCATTCAGAATGATGAGCTTCACCACGACAGAAATATATCGGACGCCGTTATAAAGCGTCTTCCGCGATATTACAGATATCTGCGGGAGCTGCTTTCGCACGGAAGAACGCGCATAAGCTCAGCCGAACTTGCCGGGATCATGAATGTGACCGCCTCGCAGATCAGGCAGGATCTTAACTGCTTCGGCGGTTTCGGTCAGCAGGGCTACGGTTATAATGTCGAGAAGCTCTATACTCAGATACTTGACATTCTCGGCGCGAACAACGGATATACGGCTGTCATAATAGGCGCGGGCAACCTCGGGCGCGCTATTGTGCGTTCGCCCATGTTTGAGCGTCGCGGCGTCAGAGTTATGGCGATGTTCGACACAAACCCGGCTGTAACGGGGGATGCAGTCGCGGGGGTTACTATCTACCCTTCATCCGAGCTTGGTGACTACTGCCGCAAGCACAAGGTGGATATTGCCGTTCTTACGCTGCCGCGTGAGTGCGCTGCCGATGTGCTGCGCACTGTTGAAGACGCGGGTGTCCCGGGGGTGTGGAACTTTACCAGCAACGAACTGGATCTTAAGCAGAAGTCGGCTATTGTGGAAAATGTCCATCTCGGAGATTCGCTCATGACGCTGTGCTATCGTCTGCATTCAAGCGAGCAAAACAAAGACTGATCACCATGGATAACAAAGCAAAGGATACAAATAATAAAGGCGGCGTGTCCCCCTCGTCGCGCCCGAAGATAAATTTCGGGAACAGCGTGTTGGTAATGCCGCGCGCTGCCGCCGAAAGATTCGCATCCGCTACAAAAAAGGATATCATGGCTCTCATGTATTGCCTTGCGGAATCGTCGGGATGGTCCCGCGACGATGCTGCTGCGGCTTTCGGAACCGCGGCTGAGGATGACCCCGATGCCGCACTGGCTTTCTGGCGCGGAGTCGGGATATTCTCGTCTGCCGATGAGCAGACTGCCTATAAGCTCGATAAACGTGACAAAAAGTCCGACGCGGGCGGTTCCGTCGGGGACGCGGGCACCAAAAAGCTGAAGCGCCCGGCAGCTCCGCTGCCGGTCTACACGACCGACGAGCTTTCAGATATTATAGAGCGGCGTGCGGGAGCCTCCGAGATCATTGACGAATGCGAGCGCATGCTGGGGAAGATGTTTACCACATCCGAGACGGCAAAGGTCATGGGGTTGATGGATTATCTCGGTCTTGACGGTGAATACATAATCAACCTCTGCGCTCACTGCGCGAGGGTCGGAAGAAGATCGCTGAGATATGTCGAAACGGTGGCGTTCGATCTTTACGACCGCGGCATCACCGATCCGGAATCACTTGACGGTTATCTCCGCACTGCCGAAGAGGCGTCGAAAACAGAGGGGAAGATCCGCACAATGTTCGGTATAAACCGCGACAGGGCTTTGACTGCCCGTGAACGCGGATTTATAGACGCATGGGTCGGAAAATTCGGGTACGGCATGGATGTTATTGGCAAGGCATATGAGATCACTGCCGATGCCACGGGAAAAGCGTCGCTTCCGTATGCAAACGCCATACTTGAGGCGTGGAACGCCGCCGGTCTGAAAAATGCGGATGATGTGGATGCTTACATGACCGCGAAGAAGGGCGAAGCAGGGCAAAAAAGCGTTCCCGAAGGAGCGAGCTTCAATACGGACGATTTCTTTGAGGCCGCTCTCAGACGCAGCTACGGCGACGGTGCGGAAGCGCCGGATATTCCGTCCGGAAAGGGAAAAAAGTAAATGGGATATACCAAAGAGAATTACAGCCTTGTTCGAGCCGAGTATGAAGAAAAGCGTCAAAAGGCGCTTAACGCAGCAGAATTACGTCGCGGCGAGCTTCATAACGTGATCCCGGAAACGAAAGAGATCGACAGTAGGCTTGGAATGACCGGCATACGGCTTATGGGGGCTGCTCTGAAAACATCCGGTGAGACGGTCGCGGACATACGCGCGGATGTTGACAGGCTGAAAGCGCGGCGCGACGCGCTGCTTTCCGTCGCGGGGTATCCGACGGACTATTCGGAACCGCGCTATGACTGCCCGGAATGTGAGGACAGCGGGTATATCAACGGTCGCATGTGCCGATGCATGAAGCAACGGCTCATTATGGCTGAATATGAGTCGTCGGGGCTCGGCAGACTCATGCGCACGCAGACATTTGAGACGTTTTCGCTTGATTATTACGCCGACGACCGCCGCAGTCTCGAAAATATGCGTTATATATACAATGCAATACGTCGGTTTGCCGAGACGTTCTACCCGCGCACGTCGGGCAGCATAGCGCTTTTCGGCGGAACGGGACTCGGAAAAACGCATCTTACCACGGCGACGGCAAAGGTAGTTATCGAACGCGGCTACGATGTCGTTTATTCCGGGGCTATCGGAATGTTCTCAGATTTTGAACGTGCGCGGTTCGGAAATTCATCCGGTCAGGAAACCGGGGAGAAAACGGAGCGGTATTACGGGTGCGATCTGCTTATGATCGACGATCTCGGCTCCGAGATGTCGAATCAGTTTACGATAAGCGCACTTTACGATGTGATAAACACGCGCATAAACAAGGGACTGCCGATGATGATAAGCACGAATCTGCGGCAGGATGAAATGCGCAGCCGCTATGGGGACAGGATAACCAGCCGTATTTTCGGTGAGTTTGCCGCGTTTATGCTTACGGGCACCGACGTGAGGGCAAAAAAGCTTGCGCGTCCGCATTCCGGCGGCTAATCCCGAATATAATAATACATAATGCGCTTTAGGAAGTATGCAATGAAAACGAGAATTGATAATCTGCGAGAAAGAATTATTGATTTAACTTTGACAAAGCCTCAGTCTACCGAATCATACGCTACACTGATCCATCTTAACTGTGTATCACAGTTAGCTTCTTTTTTTGCAATGAACTACTCTCTTGATCTGGAATTAGCTGCTGCCGCAGGCTTGTTGCACGATATTGACGTTTTAGTGAATAGCTATAATGCAGATCATGCTTTTCACAGTTCTATCATGGCAAGGGGTATGTTGGTTTCTTTGGGGTCGTTTTCTGAAAATGATATCGATACGATCGTTTCTTCTGTCGCAAGGCATTCGGATAAGTCAAAAGTCGATGATATATACGATGAGATATTAAAAGATGCAGACACTTTGGCTTATTATCTTCAAAAACCATATGATAACGTTAACAACGAAGGCTTCAGAAAAAAAAGACTAAAAAGAATTTTTAAGGCATTCGGCTGGAAGAATCTGTACTCTGAGCCTTGAATACGAATTCAAAATACCGACAAGGATATTATTTATTGATAATTTGAGTTTTTCGCAAGAAGCATTGTTCGGTTGGCATACACTGCTGTAGGAGAAATTCCTATCATAATGAAAGAAGAAAGGAGACCGGTCGGAAATGGTCGGGATCGTACTTTACGGCAAAAAAATGAGCGTTCCCGTCGGAACGCGTGTTATTGACCTTCTGAAAGAGGAAGACAGAAAAAAATATATTGTCTGTCAGATAGGCGCGCAGATAAAGGAGCTGCGCTACCGCATGTCGGAGAAAAACAACGGCATGGAGATCACGCTCAAGGGGCTTGAGAATATAGAAGCGGGAAAAGCTTATGAGGCAACGCTCAGATATATAATTTCAATGGCTTTCCGCAATATTTACCCCGATGTGCGCATCTTCTTCAGCTATAATGTGTCGCGCTCGGTGTTCTGTCAGGCGCTTACTCCCGGTTTCAATATGTATCGGGCGGCAGACAGCATAAAAAAAGAGGTCAGCCGCATAATCGAGGCTGATCTGCCGATAGAAAGAGTTACCGTCAGCAAGGCTGAAGCCGAGGAGATATATCGCCGCTTCGGGCATCTTGATAAGCTCGATATCCTGAAATACCGCCCGGAAAGCACGGTCAATCTTTATGTCTGCGACGGGTACTATGACTATATGCACGCATATATGGCAGCCTCGACGGGCTGTATAGGAAAATACCTCATAGAGCCGTACAGTCCGGGGCTCATTATCCAGTACCCGAGGTATGAGCTTGACGCCGAGATCCCGGAATTTGTTGAGGAAACGACATACGGCAGAACGCTTCAGAACGCGTACAAATGGTCAAAAAAGGCACATCTTCAGACGATAGCTGATATCAACCGCCAGGTCGATACCGGCAATGCGCGCGATTTTGTTCAGATGTGTGAGGCGAGGCACTCGAATATGCTTGCCGACTTAGGTGATCGTATTGAAGAGGATATTGAAAATATACGTCTCATCGGCATTGCGGGTCCCAGCTCGAGCGGCAAGACGACATTCTGCAACCGTCTGCGCATAGAGCTGCTTTCGCGCGGTATTAATCCCGTTATGATCTCGATGGACGACTATTACCGCGACCGCGACGACATCTGCCGCATTCAGAATGCCACTCCCGCCACGGTCGATCTTGAGCATATAAACTGTCTTGATATCGAACGCTTCAATCGCGACCTTTTCGATCTCATAAACGGAGAAGAGGTCACGCTCCCGCATTTCAATTTCAAAACAGGCAGGCGTGAGGAGGGAAGGCGGATCCGCGTTGAGGAAAATCACCCGATAATAATCGAAGGCATACACGCGCTCAATGAAAAGCTCACCGGATCGATACCTAAGCATCAGAAATACAAAATATACATTGCGCCGCAGGCGCAGATAAATATTGACGACCACTCACCGCTCAACATCACCGATCTGCGGCTCATCAGACGTATCGTAAGGGACATGAATTTCCGCAACAGCCCTGCCGCAAAAACGATAGATATGTGGCAGTCGGTCAGAAACGGCGAGTTCAGGTGGATATACCCGAATCAGGAGGGCGCCAACTTTGTTTTTAACTCGGCGCTTCAATATGAGCTTTGTGTGCTCAGAACAAAAGCGCTGCCTGCGCTGCGCGAGATACAGTATACCGATTCTCAGTTTCTTGTAGCCAACAGGCTGATAAAATATCTGAAATATTTCAGACCGATCGAGGATGAGTCTGTCATACCGTGCAACTCACTAATGCGTGAGTTTATCGGCGGGAGCTGCTTCGATGTCTGATGTGTGCGGTGCTTTCGCATCGCGCTTGGAAAATACACAGCCGCACCAGTTCTGACGGTACAGCCCGTATTCGCGCGAAAGCTCGATCGAGCGCTTGTACCCGCCGCGTTTCTTGAAATCGGAGGGGAGATATTTCACGCCGTATACGGCTGAAAGCTCCTCTCCTATTTCATTGAGCTTTTCGCAGTTTTTCATAGGGCTTATCGAAAGTGTGGTGCAAAAGAGGTCAAAGCCGTGCTCCGACGCGTACCGTGCGGCGCGCTCAAGGCGAAGCCTGTAGCATATGAAGCACCGCTCACCGCCCTCGGGAAGGTTCTCCAGCCCGTGCACTGCCGAGTAGAATTCCTCGGGATGATACTCATCCACAATGAGCTTTACGCCTGCCGCAGCGGGGAATTCGTCAATAAAGCGTGCTTCTTCGTTTGCACGCTTTCGAAATTCCGCCTCCGGCGAAATGTTGGGGTTATAGTAAAGCACGGTTATATCAAAATAGCGTGCGAGATATTCAAGGCAATAACTGCTGCACGGCGCGCAGCAACTGTGCAGCAAAAGGGAAGGACGCTTGCCGTCCAAAGAGGCTATCAACTCATCGAGTTTTTGCTGATAATTTATTTTGTTCATGATATTTTCAATATGGGGCTGTCGGTTTTACCCGGCAGCCCCGTGATTTATTTTTACGATTTTTCGGTGTCGCGTTCGCGATCGTCTGACGATACTTCATAATCCTCGTCTTCGTCCTCGGAAGGCTTGTTGAGCACTGCGGTCACCTTGGTGACGCGCATATCGTCCATTTCGGTAACGATAACATAAAGTCTTCCGCAGGTGAAGCTGTCTCCGACGTGAGGGTCGGAATTCAGATTCTCGACTGCCCATCCGCCGACCGTCGAATATTCGCTCTCAAAGTCGCGCGGTTCGTAATCGATCTCATTGAAGAAATCATAAATGTTCGCTTCGCCGAGCACCTCGTAGGTGTTTTCTCCCGTTTTCACGACATCGGTGACGATCTCGTCCGATTCGTCCCAAATATCGCCGACCAGCTCCTCGAGAATGTCCTCTATCGTGACAACGCCCATCGTGCCGCCGAATTCGTCAATGACAATGGCGATATGCGTTCTGCGGTCACGCAGGTGACGAAGGGCATCGGGGAGATGCATGGTCTTGTGTAGGAAGCAGGGCTTCATGAGCAGAGAACGTATGTCGACATCGGGATTATCGACCGCCTCACGGTAATAGTGGTTGAGGTACAGAACGCCGATAATATTGTCAATGCTGTCCTCGTAAACAGGCAGGCGCGAATATTTTGAGTTTTCGACAGTTTCGATGATCGCCTCGCGGTCATCGTCTATGTCTATCGTCGTGAGGTCGATACGCGGAGTCATTACCTCCTCGATCGTGGTCTCGTGAAATTCGAGCGTTGACTGAAGCAGGTCGCTCTGTCCCTCGTCGATAACGCCCTCCTCTTCAACAGTGTCTATGATAGAAGAAAGCTCCTCCTCGGTGACATCGACGCCCTCGCTCTTGTCCTTGCCCCAGATGAGGCGAAGCAGCCAGAGAAGTCCCATGACTATCGCCACGGCAGGTATGAGAATGATCGTCAGTATAAGAACGGGGATCGCGACCCACAGAACAACGGTATCTGCGTGCTGCTTGCAAAGAAGCTTCGGCACGATCTCACCGAATATGAGAACGATCACCGTCATGATCACGGTGGAAAGAGTCGATGCAAGCGCGTCGCCGCCGTTTATGTTTGCAAGTAACGCTATTGCAATGGAGGTCGCAGCGGTAGAGGCTGCGATATTGGCGAGGTTGTTGCCGATGAGTATTGCCGACAGCGCCGTAGTGAAGTGATCGCTGATCTTGCATGCCAGACGCGCTCGCCGCGAACCGGATTCGGCTGCTTTGCGCAAACGCATCTTATTTGCTGTGTTGAACGATATCTCGCTTCCCGAAAAGAAGGCGGAGAGCACCAGCATGACAAGGATCACAAGTCCGTAGACCAGATATTTTACAGGTGACATCAGACGCTCACCTCGGCTTTCTTTGCATCCTCGGGTTCATTTTCGGTGTTTTCGTCAACGATACGGAAGATAAGTCCGGTAACACGCGTGTCGCTGACTTCATCGACCGATACTTCCACATTGCCGAACATGAAGGATTCATCCTCCTCGGGCAGACGGCCGAAGCGTTCCTGGACCCATACTCCGACAGGCTGAGAAGCGGCGCGGTCTGCATTGGCGGGAAGCTCAACGCCCATGCGCTCGAACACGTCTCCGAGGGTAAGCGTCGGGCTGACAAGAAAACGGTTTCCGCCGAGCTTGATGAAGTCTTCTTCAACAACGTCTTCTTCGTCCCATATCTCGCCGACAAGCTCCTCTAGAAAGTCCTCGATGGTCACGATGCCGCATACGCGATTATTTTCATCGCGCACTATGCCGAGATAGATCTTGTGCTGACGCATCGAATCGAGCAGATCGTCGATATTATCGGTACATCTGACAAAATGCGGTTTGAGCATTACGGTGCGCATATTGACGTTTTTGTCCTTTATGTATGCACGGAGATAATTACGGATCGGAAGAACACCGACCACATTATCAAGAGAACCGTCACATACGGGAATGCGCGAGTGGGGGATAGTCTTGATCTTTCCGATCAGCTTGCTGTTCGGCATGTTCACGTCGACATACTGAATGTCGTCGCGCATCGTCATGACGTCGCGCGCGCAGATCTCATCAAAGTCAAGTGCGGATTTGAGCATATCGCTCTGCTCCTCGTTCATAACGCCCTGTTCCTCTGCTGTATCGATTATGTCGTACAACTCTTCTTCGGTGATAGACGGCGTTTCCTCATGCTTGAAGAGGCGCGAGAAAAAGTCCGAAATAAATCCGAAGAATCTTGCAAGAGGATAAAAGACCTTCATCATGACGCGCATGGACGACGCTGTAAACAGTGCTACAGTGTCCGGACGGTCGTTGGCGAAGCTTTTCGGTATCATCTCGCTGAACAGGAAAACGATGCCCGTGGTAATGAATGTGCAGGCGAGTGTGGCGCCCTCGGACATTTCATCGCCGAATACACGGGTAACGTACAGAGTGGAGACCGATGCGGAGGCAATATGTGTGATATTGATCCCTATGAGCAGTGTGGTCAGCGCTCTGTCAAAGTTGTTTGCGACATACATCGCGTTTTTGGCTTTGCGGTTGCCGTTTTCGGCAAGGTTCTTGATACGGATCTTATTCATGGCGGAAAATGCGCTTTCGCAGCAGGCAAAATATCCGCCGAGAATTACAAATAAAACAAAAATAGCGATCAGCATAAACTGTCACCGTCCATTGAAAAAACCATCTCCTTAACTGTTTTCGGTTGTATAATGGCGCTCCGCAATGCGACACTATTACTTTTAATTATATCGCAATATTACCGTTTTGTCAATAGAAAGCAAAATTAATTTTTTGAAAGTCGGAGCGCGGTATAATTCCGGCGGCGGGATCTTGCGGCGATGATTTTATGTTGTCTCCGAAGGGCGGCATTGTTTGACTATTCCGGTTGACAAAAAATCATATTCATGATATAATACGTATATATGACAATTTATCCGTTGTTCCGACAACGGGTATGCCGCTGCATTGCAGTTCGTTCGGCAGAAAAACAATCCATGCATTTGTGAAAGGAATATGAAATGGGACTTTCCCGCAAACAGTTTGATATACTTCGCGAGCTTGCAACCTCCGGCACGGCTCTTACACAGCGCGATCTTGAAAAGGCTACCGGATATTCGCTCGGTACGATAAACAAGACGGTAAAGGAGCTGACCGATCTCGGCTGCATGGCAAACGGGGCGATAAACGGCAACGGCATAGAAGCACTTGAGCCTTACCGTGCCAAGCGCGCGATATTCATTGCAGCCGGCTTTGGCTCGAGAATGGCACCTATCACCCTGAACACTCCCAAGCCGCTTGTGCGTGTTCACGGCAAGAGGATAATTGACGGTCTTATAGATGCTTGCCTCGCTGTGGGGATAACCGAAATATATATTGTGAGAGGATATCTCGCAGAGCAGTTCGATCAGCTTCTTTATAAGTATCCGATGATCCGTTTTCTTGAAAATCCCAGCTACAACGAAGCAAATAATATATCGTCCGCCATGTGTGCGAGGTATATGTTCTCAAACGCGTATGTATTTGAGGCGGATCTGCTTATAAACAATCCCGGTATAATCAAAAAGTACCTTTATACGTCAAACTTCCTCGGTATAAAGAAAGATCGCTCCGATGACTGGTGTTTTGAAGTCAAGGATGGGATCATTACCGATGAAAAGGTCGGCGGCCTTAACTGCTGGCAGATGGTCGGAATATCCTATTGGAACGAAGAAGACGGCAGAAAGCTCGCCGAGGATATTCCCGATACGTTCGCTTCCCCCGGCGGAAAGGAAAAATACTGGGAAATGTCTGCTCTTATAATGCACCGCGACCGCTATAAGGTAGAAATACGCGAGTGCTATTCGGAGGACGTAATAGAGATCGATACCTTCGGAGAACTGAAGGCGATCGACAGATCGTATGATGTCTGACCGGTAATGAATATCGACAGGTCTTGACTCCGCAGTGTTTTTGCGCTATAATTACATATACCCCTAACGGTACGGAGGTAATATAATGAAACAGTGTATGGATTTCGAAAATCTGCATCGCAGGCTGAAAAAGATCATCGGACAAGTACAGGCGATCGACCGGATGGTGGATGAGGATATACCGTGCGAAGACATTCTCTCTCAGATCAACGCGGCAAGGTCGGCGCTCAACGGCTGCGGCAAGGTCGTGCTCGAGGGGCACATTAAGCATTGTGTCCGCGACGGTATCGAACACGGCGACGCAGATAAGACCATCGAGAGCTTTACAAAAGCGGTGGAACGCTTCGCAAATATGCAGTAAGACATATTTTCAAAAAAGGCAGCGAAAAAAAGCTGCTTTTTTTGTTTTTCCTATTGACAAGCAATACCCACCGGGGTATAACATACATATACACCTTATGGTATGAAAGGAGCTTGTCCATGAAACGGGTTATGGGAAAATTGGAGTACCTGTTGTCGCTCGGCGGGATCAAAAAGGATATCGTTTTGCTTGTGATTTCGGGCATCGCGGTTGTATGCAGTCTTTTGAAATTTCAGCCGTTTCCGTTTGATATGGCGTGGTTTGCGATCATTCTCTGCGGTCTGCCCATCATTCTGGAAGCTATTATCGGTCTTGTCACCGAGTTTGACATCAAAGCGGATGTGCTTGTGTCTCTTGCGCTTATTGCATCGGTTTGCATCGGAGAGGATTTCGCGGCGGGAGAAGTCGCGGTCATCATGCAGCTCGGCGCACTGCTTGAAGAGCTGACAGTGGCACGGGCGCGCGCAGGTATTGAAAAACTTGTGCACCTGACACCTCAGACCGCGCGGGTCCTGCGCGACGGCAAGGAAGAGATCATTCCCGCCGAACATGTCAAGGTCGGAGATCATATCCGAGTGCTGCCGGGTGAGAGCGTTCCCGTTGACGGTGGGATCGTATCGGGACTGACCTCTGTCAACCAGGCGGTCATGACGGGTGAATCCCTGCCTGTTGATAAGACAGTCGGCGACACGGTGTCCAGCGGCACGGTGAATCAGTTCGGTGCATTTGAGATGGAGGCGACCAAGGTCGGCGAGGACAGCTCCATTCAGCGGATGATCCGTCTTGTGCAGTCGGCAGACGCGGGCAAAGCCAAAATCGTGGAACTCGCCGACAGATGGGCTACATGGATAGTGGTGATCGCACTCACCGCCGCGGGGCTGACATGGCTCATTACGGGGCAAATCATTCGTGCAGTCACGATCCTCGTTGTTTTCTGTCCCTGCGCACTTGTGTTGGCGACACTTACAGCCATTATGGCTGCCATCGGAAATGCCACGAAGCACGGCTTTCTTGTCCGCGAGGGCGACGCGCTCGAACGGCTTGCCAATGCAAAGGTCATTGCATTTGACAAGACAGGAACGCTGACATACGGAACGCCGGAAGTCGTCGCAGCGGAAAGCGTTTCGGTGTCCTTTAACAAAGATGAAATCTATCGCCTTGCGGCATCGGCGGAACAGTTCTCTGAGCATCCGCTCGGAAAAGCGATCGTGAGCTGTTACAAGAAAACCGGGAAAACACTGCCGGAAGCCAAGGATTTTCGAATGATCCCGGGGCGCGGCGTGTGTGCCGTTGTGGATGGGAAAACCATTCTTGCTGGCAACCCGGAGCTGCTGCATGAGCAGGGCGTTGCCCTTGGTTCCGTACCGTCCGCTGAGGACTATAGCCAGCAGGGCTGCACAGTGACTTATGTCACGCTCCGCTTCTCGCAGGTGCTTGAGAAGAACGGTATGCGGCACATCCGCTTCCACGACCTGCGGCATACCTTCGCCAGCATTCTCATCAACAAGGATATCCCGCTGTTCAACGTATCGAAATACCTTGGTCACTCGGACATCAGTACAACGGCAAATATCTATGCGCACCTGGACAAGAGCGGAAAAAACATCAGTGCGGAAACCATCAGCGCACTGTTCGATGATCGGCATCACGACTAATCGTGGTGCCGATTTCTGATAGGTGGTGAGCGCATGGAACAGATCATCAGCGCTGACGCGGCGAGAGCGTACCTGCATATATCCAAGCGAAAATTCCTGTATATGCTTCAAAACGGCTATATCCGCTACGAGGATAACGGCAACAAAACGCATCGGTATTCCTTGCGGATGTGCGATGTGGAAGCTCTGCGGAAGGAAATGACCAATCATCCCGAACGCTTTGCCGACCTGACCGGACGGTTTACGGCGCAAAGGATCAAACCGCCGACACCGACCGTCGTATTGTCGCAGGAGGAAGCAAATAAACTGCGCGAATACATAGCAAAATGTTGGAGCAAACACCCGGATGCTATTCCAAGCAAGCTGGCGGCGGAGCTGACCGGCTTGACGGTGGGAACGCTCAACCGCCATGTGGCAAGAGGCAACATCTTCGGTGCAGTGGTTGGTGGAAAGGTGCTTATCAGCAAACAAAGTCTGATCGGATACCTCACCGCGCCGGATGTAGTGCGGAAAATAGCGACAGTGCAACTGCAGAAATTGCTTGCGGGATACAAGCGGGCAGGAAAGTGATAAAGAGCAAAGGAATGGTCTCAAGATGTGCTTGAGGCTCTTCCTTTGCTCTTTTAGGTTATATCTCCAAATAAAAAGTCGAAAAGTGGTTTGCGTTACAAGCATAATACAAACCACTTTTCAGTAACTCACTTCATAACTTTTTCAAAGCGGAACATTTCATCCGGCCCTTCGCCGGGGAATGATTGTTCGTCTTTCTCCGGCGGATTCGGATCCGGGTGCATGGCGGAGAAAAACTCAACGGCATGAAAACCGCATTTGTTGATATAAAAATGGATATTGCGCTTTTCAAAATATGGCGTGCAGGTCTCCCAGACCTCGGTTTCGGGGTGCAGAGCTTCCACGGCAAGCCAAGCGCCATAGCCGATGCCTTTGCTGTGTTCCTTCGGCAAAACGAAAAGAAGCTCCAGCTCGTTGTGATGTGTCTCTTTGTCGATTTTCAGCACCACACCGCCAACCTTTCTGCCTTCATACAGAATCCGGTATGCTTCGCTGTCGGGTGCATCAATGCTTTGCTCAATGGTTGCGCGGGAAATGATCTCTCCATCCTCCTCAAAATGATCGTCACGCAACCCAAATTCTTCCACTGCGCCGTATTTGAAAGACTCCTGATTATCAAGGATGAACTGCTCGCGGTCGCCCGCTTCCAGCGGGGCAAGGGTTACTTTTGTGTTGTTCATATGTACCTCCAAAAAAATAAAAAATACCCGGTCATTACTAAGTAATAACCGAGCGCACTCGACACCTAATCCGGTATGCGGCCTGCAAGGCTTGCGCCTTACGATCCCCGAGCGTTACGACGCTC
>CAJLZE010000010.1 GCA_905210995.1 uncultured Anaerotruncus sp. | reverse complement strand
CCCAGCCACGGTGTTTTCAGTTTTCGATCTTTCCGGGCACCCATGCGGCAAACGGATGCTGCTCGTCGTATGTCTTACCCGCCGAGGCATAGTCAATAAAATAGATATGCCTGCCGGCATTATGCAAGAACATCCCGAACATGGCGTCCGGAGCATTCGTACTGCTTGAGGGGCTCGCGCCGATCACCCTGCCCTCTTCGTCAACACGGACGACGAGCGGAGTATCGCCGATATCCCTCTTGTATGCGGCAAGCACTATGCAGCCGCGGCGGAGGGCAATGTACTTTCCGCGAGCCTTTTCATCGGGCGGCAGAACGGCGTATACCGATTCGTCAAGCTGCAGCGATATCCTGTCTCCGTTGCGCCACACACGGCGGATATCCAGATATCCCGGCGCAGCGGGAATGCATTCGCCGTTCACCCTTACGCGGGTGTGACGGCTCCACTGCGGTATCCTGAGCGAAAGCGTCATTCTTTCGGGCGCTCCCGCATGAACGGTGACGGTCACATCCCCGCCGATGGGGTAATTGCCCTCGATCTCGAATTTCATGAGGTTCCCCGCAGGCGTCAGGCAGCGGACCGTCCCCGGCAGCCAGAAGGAAAGGCATATGCCGTCCTGCGAGCGCATTGCCGCAATGCGCGGTATGATGCCGGCGCCCGCCGCGCCTATGCAGGCACAGCAGCCGTAGAAATGCCCTTCTCCGTTTTCGTCATAAAAGCGCATAAGACCGCCTATCTTCTGCCCGCGCGTGCCGTAGCGGAGCGGCGAGTAGCTGTCAAACGGCAGAAATCCACGCAATTCGGGATATTTATCGTTCCCCTTTACTACGGACATGACGCGGTGCGTGTTGAGCGAGCCGAGATAGGCGTTGAAAAAGCTCTGCTCTATGACATCGGCATATGCGGGATCGGCTGTAAGCCGTAAAAGCTGAGACGCAAGCTTCATGAGCGTAACGCTCACGCAGGTCTCCTGCATGATGCCGACAAAATCGTCGTCGGTCTGGGTGAGCGACGTATGGTCGAACAGCTCGTGCGTGCAGCCGCAGCAGCCTATGACCGAGACCTCGGTCTCAAGCACGCGCCTGCCGAAGTTTATAAGGGCGCGGCGGTATTTTTCCTCTCCCGTGACGCGATAATACTCGGCAAGCCCCTCAAAACAGGACATCATCTCATACGCCTTTGTGACCGGGTATTCGCAGGGGTCAAGCTCGTCCTTTTCGGCAAGAGCGAAGATGGGCGCGGCGCCCGATTCGCCCACACCGACTATATAAGCGGCATAGTCGAGGTATTTTTTCTCACCCGTGAGGTTATAAAGCCGCACGAACGGCTCGAGTATCGACATTGAGTTGATGCCGAGCCAATTGCCCGAGGTCTCGTTTATCGGTATACCGCAGGGACCGACGTGCTTCATTATGTAATCGGCATGACGGCACATCGCGGTGCGGATATCGGCAAGCAGCGCCTCGTCGGAGCATATCTCCGAGAAATACTGAAGCCCCAGCAGCACATATTTTCTGCCCCACATATCCCAGCCGGAAAATTCGCATTCCTTGCTGTATGTCGTGATCCTGCCCTCGTCGTCACGGCGCGCAAGGAGGTCACGCACGCTGCCCTCAAGTATGGAATAAAGCCTTTCGTCGCGCGTATATGCGCAGACAAAGCACGCGCCGCGCATGAGCTTGCCCCAGTATTCGCATCTCCAGCCGCGGTTTGGGTCATCTGCACAAGTGCCGAAAAGCGCCGAAAATCTTTTATAAAGCTCTTCGTCGTAGAGCTGTGCGCTCGTGATAAACATCACTGCCCGCCGCAGCACACCGTCGAAGGCTGCTCTGTTGTCGTAATCGGGTATCAGGCGGTCGGTCGCAAATCCGTTGTGCTCAAAAATACTGTCGTGAGATGTTTTCATTTCCGGATATCCTTTCGGTATAGTACCGGGGCTGCGGCGCCAACGCGCCGCAGCCCCGGTGTGATCTTTCAGGTATCAGTCGGAGCTGCCGCCGTTATCGTCGGTATCTTCGCCGTCCTCGGGAGACTGCGCCGTTTCGCCGGACTCTGCCTCCTCCGGTGCGTTCTCCTTCTTTTCGGCTTCCGCCTTTTCCTTTTCATCCGCCTCAGCCTGCGCCTTGTTTGCCTCGCTGCTGCGGCGTTTTTTATCCTCCGCGATCTTTTCAAGCTCCTCTGCGGTCGCATCGTGATCCATTACCGCATTGAACTGATCGCCGTCCATCGTTTCGTGCTCGAGCAGATACTCGGCAACGAACTTCAGCTTGTCGGCGTGCTCGGTGAGTATCTTCTTTGCCGCTTCAAACGCCTCGTTCACTATGCGATGCACCTCTGCGTCGATCTTCGCCGCGGTCTCCTCCGAATAATCGGGCTGCGTGGCAAAATCTCTGCCGAGGAATATATCGTCGCCGTGGCTTGAGCCGTAGCGTATCGGACCGAGAACATCCGACATACCGAGCTGCGTCACCATCGAATGCGCAATGCTCGTGGCGCGCTGGATATCGTTCGACGCACCGCCGGAGAAATCACCGAATGTGAGCATTTCGGCAACGCGTCCGCCGAGTATCATCGCAATGCGCTCGTTGAGCTCGCTGCGGTAAACGCTGAATTTGTCGGTCGTCGGTATCGAGACCGTAACGCCGAGCGTCTGACCCGCGGGAATGATCGAGATCATGTGCACGGGATCCTGCGTGGGCATATAATAGCCGACGATGGCGTGACCAGCCTCGTGATACGCCGTGTTGCGGCGCTCGCTCTCGAGCATCTTGCGCGATTTCTTCTGGGGACCGGTCAGCACCTTCATAAAGGCGTCCTCGATGTCGTCCATGCCGATAAGAGATTTACCGCGGCGGACGGCAAGCAGCGCCGCCTCATTGAGCAGGTTTGCAAGATCGGCGCCTGTGAATCCGGCAGTGGTCTTTGCAATGACCGAGAAATCAACGTCGGATTCGAATTTTTTGTTGCGTGCGTGGACCTTGAGGATCTCCTCGCGTCCGTTTATATCGGGGTAGTTGACCGTTATCTGACGGTCGAAGCGTCCCGGACGAAGCAGCGCCGGGTCAAGAATGTCGGGGCGGTTTGTAGCCGCCATGACGATGATGCCCTCGTGAGAGCCGAAGCCGTCCATTTCGACGAGCAGCTGGTTGAGCGTCTGCTCGCGCTCGTCGTGACCGCCGCCGAGCCCTGCTCCGCGGTGACGTCCCACCGCGTCTATCTCGTCGATGAAAACTATCGATGCGGGCGCCTTGCGCGCGGTCTCGAACAGGTCGCGCACACGCGATGCGCCGACGCCGACGTACATCTCAACGAAATCCGAACCGGAGATCGAGAAGAACGGCACGTCCGCCTCACCCGCGACAGCCTTTGCAAGCAGCGTCTTACCGGTACCGGGAGGGCCCATCAGCAGAACGCCGTGCGGTATTTTTGCGCCGAGACGCGCAAATTTTTTGGGATCCTTCAGGAATTCGACGATCTCCTGAAGCTCCTCTTTTTCCTCATCCGCGCCCGCGACGTCCTTGAACGTCACGCGGTCCTTTTCATTCGTATCGGCAGAGGTCTTGACACGCGCCTTGCCGAAGCTGTTCATCTTGCCGCCCTTGCCCGCCATCTGGTTCATCGCATAGAACCACATAGCCGCAACTATAATGATAACGGCAAGGTAAGGAAGAAGCGATATCCACCAAGGCAGCAGTGCATCCGGCTCGTACTCAAAGTTGGTGATTATGCCGCTGTTGTATTGCTCCATGATAAGATCGCCGAGATCTTCACGGAAGTAATCCACATCCTTGAGACGGTAGGACACCGTTTTGCCGTCCTTCAGCTTCATGGTGATGACGTCGGTCTTCGATACCTTGAACTCGGTGACCTCTTCACTCCTGAAATACGAAACGACAGTGGCGTATGTTGTCTTGTCGCTGTTCGAATTGCTGAGCAGCCCCGATACGGTGAAGATAACGATGCCTATCACGATAAGATAGAGGGCAATTATCCGCAGATTGGATGCTGAGTTTTTTTTCATTATGGAAAATGCCTTTCTGTTTTTTGCTCCGGTATCGGAAATGGGTCAGTTCTGATAAACCTCCGGCTTCAGAACGCCTACAAACGGCAGTGTGCGGTAGCGCTCGTCATAGTCGAGCCCGTAGCCCACGGCAAAAACGTCGGGGATCTCGGCGCCGACATACTTCGGCGTATAATCGACCTGACGGCGCGACGGTTTGTCGAGCATCGTGCAGCAGCTCACGCTGTTTGCACCCTTGAGCCTGAGGTAATTTTCAAGATAGCTGAGCGTGCGTCCGCTGTCAACGATGTCCTCAACGACCACTATGTCGATATCGGAGAGATCTCCGCGGTGCAGATCGAGCAGAATATTGATGCGCCCCGAGGACGAAGTGCCCGAGCCGTATGACGAGACCTTCATAAAGTCTATCTCGACCGGGCGCTGTATTTTTTTCATAAGATCGCCCATAAAGACGACCGAACCTTTGAGGATGCAGAGAAGCAGCAGCTTTTTGCCGCTGGACGCATAGTCGCGGTCGATCTCGCCCGCAATGCGCGTTGTGATCTCGTCTATCTGCTCCTCTGTTACGAGCTTGTACGCAATATCGTTTATCACCTGATGTAATCCTCCGGAAAAGTCATACGGTTCCGTCGGCGGCAAGCCGGACTGTGACGGCAAGCGTTCCTTCGTGCGCCGCCGATGCCGCGGGAGCAGCCCCGTCACGCGCCCCGACAAAGGGCACGTAAAGAATGCCGTCCACGTCGCATATGACGGGCAGAATGCCGCGTATGCCGAGCGGGACCTTTTTGTCGCATAACAGTTTTTTGAGACTTTTGTGCATTCCGCCCATGACTATCCTGTCTCCGGGACGTCTCGGACGTGCAAATAAAGCTCCTTTAATTTTATCAGTATAAAGGTATGTCTTTGTAGATACTTTGTAAATTATATTTATATTTTCGCTTTTACCATGCTCCGCATCGTAGATATCGACCGAAAAACCGCCCGGCAAAGGGTTGCTGCCGCACTTGAGCGGGTATTCGGCATCGGGAAGCACCGCCGCATCCGCAGCTCCGTGCGAAAAGCGCAGCACACCGTCCGAGACCGATGCACGAACACCGCCCGGCAGCGAAAAGCTTTTCGCCGCATCCTCGCCGAGCGCGGCGAGCAGAGCCGAGATATGCTTCTCCTCAGCCATGGTGACTCCGTTCTCGTCGCACAGCCGCCGTAACACGCGGCGGGCAACGGGCGCGGGCAGGTCATAAAGCTCACGCGCGGGAGCCGTGCCGTCGGTACAGTGCGCGGCGGCAAAACCGTCGGCAAGCGAATCGAGATAAGCGCAGTCGGCGCCGATATTTGCCGCAAGACGCGCCGCAGCCTCCTCGACCGCCGGATTTATCCTGCGCAACTCGGGCAGCACGAGCGCCCGCAGTCTGTTGCGTGAGTATTCGACGTCACCGTTCGTAGAATCGTACACGAACGGGATCTCCCTCTCACGGCAGTATTCGAGCACCTGCGCTTTCGTCATGCCGAGCATCGGGCGCACGACCTCTCTGCCGCCGCCCAGCCGACGTACCGTGGGGATGCCGCACATTCCGCGCGCTCCGCACCCGCGCGCAAGGCGCAGGAGCATCGTCTCAAGATTGTCGTCGGCATTGTGCGCGGTTACGAGCAGACGTATACCGCGTTCGCTCATCACACGCTCAAAAAAAGCATAGCGCTCGCGCCTTGCGGCTTCTTCGAGCCCTTCGCCGTGCGCCTTTGCCGACGCGGGAACATCCGCGTGCCCGATATGGATCGGTACGCCGTACCGCTCTGCGGCGCGGGCACAGAATTCCGCGTCCCTCTCCGCCTCGGATCCGCGTATCATGTGGTCGAGGTGCGCACATTCGACTGCGGCGCCCGCGTGCATCAGCATATCAAGCAGAGCCGACGAGTCGGCGCCGCCCGAAAACGCCAGCAGGACGCGCTCACCCTTTTCCATAGCGGCGAGCTCCCAAGGCGGAACAAAGCCCGCGGGAAGCCCCGCACGCGCGGCGCGCCTGCCGCCAATGCTGTGATCGGCCATGTCCGTCAATAGCCCGTCGGAGGCTCGGGCGCGTTGTTTTCGATGCTGCGGAAGAGCGTGTACGTACCGCTCCAGCTCAGCTTGACCGAGCCGGTAGAACCGTGACGGTTCTTTGCGACGATACACTCTACAATATCGATGCTGTTTTTTTCGGGGCCCGCGTCCTCGCTCGTTTTATAGTACTCGTCGCGGTAAACGAACAGAACAGTATCGGCATCCTGCTCGATAGAGCCCGAGTCGCGCAGGTCGGAAAGCATGGGCTTTTTGTCCTGTCTGCCCTCGGGTCCGCGGGAGAGCTGCGCGCAGCATATGATGGGAACGTTGAGTTCCTTAGCCATCAGCTTCATCCCGCGCGTGATGTCGGCGACCTCCTGAACGCGGTTGTCGGTGTGCTTTTCACCCTGCATGAGCTGTAGGTAGTCGATTATGACGAGCCCTATGTCTCCCTCGCGGCGCAACTTCGCCTTCATGCCGGTAACGCTGATGCCCGGCGTGTCGTCGATAAGGATGCGGCTGCCGCTCAGCCTGTCGACGGCTCCGGCAAGGCGCGTCCAGTCGTCGTCGCTGATGTTGCCCGTACGCAGCGCATAAGAACTGACCAGCGCCTCGCTCGCCAGCATTCGCGTTGCAAGCTGCTCCGCCGACATTTCGAGCGAGAATATGGCGACCTTCTTGTGTGTTTTCAGCGCCACGTTTGTGGCAATGTTCATGGCAAAGCTCGTTTTACCCATACCGGGTCTGCCGCCGACAAGGATAAGGTCCGAGTTGCCCATGCCCGCAAGCACGTTGTCAAGGTCGGAAAAACCCGTTTTCGTGCCCTGCGACGCCTCGGGGTCGGTCTGGAGCTGATGGAGATGCTCATATACCTGCATGAGCACCTTGTCGATAGTTATGAAATTTCGGTCGTCGCGCCCCTGCGCGATCGAATATATCTTGTTGCCCGCATAATCGAGCAGATCGCCCACGCTGTCCTGTTCGGAGTATGCGCGCTCGGCGATATCTTCACCCGCCTCGACAAGACGGCGCAGCAGACTTTTTTCCTTGACTATCTTCGCATAGTCGCGGATGTTCAGCGCCGACGGCACGCTGTCTATCAGCATTCTGATATAATTCTCTCCGCCCGACTTGTCGTACACACCGTCGCGCACAAGATCGTCTATCAGCGTTATGACGTCGATCTGACTGCTCGTCGAAAACAGCCGCAGCATTGCCGCAAATATCTGCTGATGCTCGGTGACGTAAAAATCGCTGTCAGACACCGTATCGGCGATATTTCTTATCGATTCGGGGTCGATGAGCACCGAACCGAGCAGCGCCTGCTCCGCTATCATCGAAAAAGGCATTTTTTTGGCGATATCGTTATTCATGAATTCACTCCGGAAAAAAACTTACGGCGCCGCCGCAGGGAAAGAAAAACGCAGAGCGCTTATTTCTTGCAGACGAGAATGTTGACCTTGCCGTCGATGTCGCCGTAAAGCTTTGCCGTGACGGTGTAGGAGCCGTAAGCCTTTATCGGGTCGCTGAGCGACAGTTTGCGGCGGTCGATGACTATCCCGTGCTGAGTCTCAAGCGCCTCAGCGATATCCTTTGAGGTCACCGAGCCGTAAAATCTGTCGTCGGCTCCGGACGACGCGTATATCTTGACCTGAATGCCCTCAAGTGCCGCGGCGATCTTCTGCGCCTCGGCGCGCTCGACCTCGATGCGGTGCTTTTCCGCCGCCTCGCGGTTCTTTATCTCGTTCATCATTTTTGCGTCGGCGGGCACTGCCAGCTTCTGAGGGAAGAGGAAGTTGCGGGCGTATCCGTCGGATACGTTTATGACCTGATCCTTCTTCCCCTGACCTTTTACATCCTTTGTAAGTATGACTTTCATTGATCGTTACCTCTCTTTGATCTGTTTTTCGCTTTTATTGGCTCAGATAATCGTCAATGCACGATTTGAGCCTTGTAAGAACGTCCTTTATATTGTCGCCGCGCACCTGCGCGCCCGCAGCGTCGAAATGTCCGCCGCCGCCGAGCTGTTCAAGCACGAGCTGAACGTTTATCGACCCGTCGGAACGCGCGGAGATCATGACCTCGCCGTCGGTCTCTATCAGAACGAAGGCGGCATCGACACCGCGCACGGTCAGAAGCTTGTCTGCCGTTTTGGAGGCGGTCACGCGGTCTGCCGAGCGCGCCGCGCTCAGCGCACGGGAATTGCCCGGATCGACCGATGCTGCCCTGCCGCGCCCGACCGCAATGGCAATGCGCGAACGATAGATGCAGACCTCGGCGCCGAGCCTTGACTCGGTGATATAGCTCGAAAGATCCTCATAGAAGAAGGTCCGCGCTATCTCGGAGCTTGCGCCGCACTCTCGCAGATAGAGCGCCGCGGCAAATGTGCGCGCGGTGGTAGAGCGGGTGAAGTCCTGCGTGTCGAGCATGATGCCGGCAAGCATAATGTCCGCCTCGCGGCGGGTAAGCCCTTCGCCGTCCGATTCCGGCTTGCCGACGCCGGAAAGCTCAAGCATTTCGGCAACGAGCTCGCAGGCGGAGGATGCCGAGGGCTCTATATATGTGAGCTCGGGCTCGCTCTCGAACTCCTGTGCCTTTCGGTGATGGTCTATTATCACGGTGCGGAAAACGTTCGACGCGATCTCGGGCGACTCGCATATGGCAAGGTTGTTGACGTCGGCAACTATGAGCAGCGTGTCGGAGCGGATCATGTCAAGCCCGTCCGCCTCGTTTATGAAGAGCTCACGGCGGCGGAACGCCGGGTCTGCCAGCAGCCCGTCGGTGCACACCGTGAAGTTGCGGCTCGTGCGGTCAACAACGATCTTCACCTCGCCCGAATAGCGCGAGGCAAAGTGCGCAAGACCGATGCAGGCGCCGATGCAGTCAAAGTCGGGGTTCTTATGCCCCATAATAAGGACGTTGCCCGACGCGGAAATAAGCTCGGCAAGTCTGTCGGATACCACGCGCGAGGTGACCGAGGTGCGCCCGCGCGAGCTTTTTGTGCGGCCACCGAAAAACTCAAGCCCCTGTGCGGTCCTGAGGACCACCTGATCGCCGCCGCGCTGTAGCGCCGTTTCAAGCGCCGCAGCAGCTTCTTTTTCGCGTTCGGCGATATTCGCTCCGGCAGCCGACATACCCATTGAAACGGTAAGGGACATACCCGAATCGCCCGTTTTGACGCCTCTCACGGCATCGAGCACGCCGAATTTATCCGCAACGGCTGCCGAAAGCTGCTTGTGCGGGAACACGACAAGAAATTTGTCGCGGTCGAATTCGCGCATGATGCCTTCCATGCCGTCCACCCATGCCTTTATCAGCTCCTCGGCTTTGTTTGCCGCCTCGCGGTAAGAGACCCGCGCGTATTGCGCCAGCTCCTCAAGGTTGTCGAGCGTCACATAAGCCACGACCGACAGCTCGTCGTCGGCGCGTGCGACCGCGGCGTCGAGCTCGGTGCGGTCCTCAAGTATGAGCAGATAATATCTGCGCTCGGCAGTACTCATCTCATAAGCACGCGCAAGATACGCACGCCCCGAGATCTCGATCCTCATGCCCTCATCGGCGGAAAAAGCCGCGATCTCCGACACCGGCGTTTTCGATACCGAGCCGAAGTTTACGCCCGCAAGCGTATCATCGGAGCATGCCGCCCGCTGCATCGCGTCGTTCGACCACACGATCTTTCCCTCGGCGGTCACGATCACGGCGGGCTGCTCTATGCCGCGCATCGTTTCGGTCATAAGGTTACCTATCGCCGCACGTTCCTTTTCGCCTATCCCGAATGCGGTCTGACCGCGCATGAGAAAATATGCGGCGGCGACCGCAACACAGTAGATTATAAGGAAGATCAGCGCCGCGGGAAAGGCGGGAATATCGGTCAGCGCCGCGATAAGGGCAATAGCCGCAAGAAACACTCCGCCTGCGGCAATGCATATGAGCAGCGGCAGATCTTCGGTCGCGCGTTTTTTGGGGTCGGACATTTCAGCACCGTTCCTTTCGTTTTGCGTGATATTATTCTTCACCGTCACGGTCATTGCTGCCGCCGTCACGGCGACCGGCGATCATGCGCCGCAGCGGAATGACAAAGCAGATCACACCGCCAACGGCGGCAAAAAGGCATATTCCCTGCCACCCGCCGAATATCGCAGCGAATATGACTGCCGCGACCGCCAGAGAGCCGAGAAAATGCATTCCCGCAGTCGCAGCCGTGCGGCGCACGGCGGATACCGCGAACACCGCCAGCGGAAGCGCCAGCGTGAGCATAATGTTTTCGCACACGACGGCTGCCACACCGTCGCCCGCGCTCCCGGATATTATAAGATAGGTAAGCGACGAAAGAAAATACACGATGCCCGCCATCGGAGAGAGCATTGCGCGTGACGGAGCCGCGGTAAATTCCTCGGGCTCGATGCCGAGAGTGCGGAAGAGCGCGCCGCATACCCCGGCTGAAAAGAAGCCGACGACCTCGGCGGCGACCGCCAGAAGCCCGGGAAGCATGCGTATGACAGAATCGACATACTGCTCGACGGCGCCGCTGCCGACATCAAGTCCCGCGGCGGTATAAGCCGCCGTAACGCGCGATATGAACGCCTCGCGCAGCCGGTCCGCAATGTCTCCGACACCCGTGATGCCCTCTGGGAAGCCGAGTCCGGGAGACAGAAAAACGAACAGCCCGCCGAAAACGGCGGCCGCAACAGCGGCAAGGCTTGTAAAAGCCATTGCCTCACCCACCGAGGAGCGCGGATAGATATGTCCCAGCACAAGCGCGGGAATGACAAATGCAACACCGACGAGAGCACCCGCAGGTCCGAGCAAAAGCGCACCCGCGCCCGCCGCAAGCACTGCCGAGACCGCAAACGATATGCGGTTGATGCGGAAAATGAACGCACCGACGCCTATTGCGGTGCATACGCCTACATAAGCTGCCGAAAGCGTGAAATTACCGGTAAAAAGCACCGCCGCATATGCCGGAACTATGATGCCTACGACAGGAAGACACTCGCGCGCAAAAAATCCGATGAATATCGCGCACGCAAGCATGAAAACGCCTGCGGCTGTCTCATGCCTGTATGAGCAGTATGCCGCAGCGCCCGCGGCGGCTGCAAGCATGGGCATGAGCGCATAAAGGAAGGGTGCGTGCGCTTTTTCTTCCGCCGCAGCTTCCTGCGGCGCCCCGCCGCTTATATCCGCACGGTCTTTGCGATCGTTCATACGCTTGTCCCTCCTCATGCTTTGTTTATGTTTCAAAAGATATTTCTTCAGTATGATAGTATACCATAAAAATCGTCAAAAGTAAATATCTTTGCGCCAAAACGCACCTTCATGATATAAAAACGTCTGATGGGTAAAAATTTTTTGTGTTTTTCGGCTCAAAGCTCTTGACAAGGCGTTCGGATGATGGTATAATATAATCACATCAACAAACCACACGGTCCGCACGGCGGTGCAGCCGCCGCGCACACATCTTTGAAAGGAAGGATCTTATCATGGGCTGGATATTTGCAAGCTTACTCGTTGTTCTTATACTTTTTGTAATTCTCGGCTTCAGCCGCACCGGCTGGAAGCTGCGCCGCCGTCAGCTTTTGTCTCTTTTCGGACTTATTCTGATAGCGGGCGGCATGGTCGCCACCGTTCCCACCGGTCACACCGGTATACTTACCACCTTCGGTAAGGTCGAAAACGTGACACTGGAGGCGGGCGTTCATGTAAAATCGCCCTTCCAGAAGGTCGTCGTCATGGACAACCGCACACAGGTCGCCCGCGTGAAGCTCACCTGCTTCTCAAGCGACATCCAGGAGGTCATGGTCGATTACTCGATGAACTATCAGATCGACAAATCAAACGCGCAGACGATATATAAAAATATCGGTACGCAGTACTACGAGACCGTAATGCAGCCCCGCATCCAGGAGGTCGTCAAGAGCGTTATCGCCAAATACACCGCCGAAAGCCTTGTCGAGAGCCGCGACGCGCTCTCAAAGCAGATAACCGACACCCTCGTCTCCGAGCTCGGCTCGTATAATATCGAGGTCGTGAGCACATCGGTCGAGAACATCGACTTCTCCGACGCCTTTACGAACTCGGTCGAGGAAAAGGTCGTGGCGCTTCAGACCAAGCTGAAGACCCAGACGGAGGAAGAGCAGAAGACCATGCAGAAGCAGGAGGACGCCAAGCGCGCCGAGATTCAGGCGAAAGCCGACGCATCGGTCAAGGAGATACAGGCCGACGCCGACGCCAATGTCGCCAAGATAAAGGCTCAGGCGGATGCCGATGTGAAAAAGGTCCAGGCGGATGCCGACGCATACGCCGGCGAAAAGCAGGCTGAGGTCAACCGCAAGCTTGCGGAATCGGTGACAGATGAACTTGTAAAATACCTCACCGCCAAGCAGTGGGACGGCAAGCTGCCCTCTTACTTTGTAACGAGCGACGGCACCGTGCTGCCCATCCTCGGCTCAGCCGCAGGCGGGCAGAATACAGCCAACTGATCGTTTTGTGCCGCGGGGCTGACAGCCCCGCGGCGCGAATTCAAATACGATATTCCGTAAACCGCCGGAACAAGCGCCCCTATACCGTTGTAAAAACACCTTCTTCACATTAAAATATCCGGCAGCCGGCGCACACAAAAGCCGCTGCCGCATTCGGAAAGGAGCCCGCCATGTCACAAAAGCTGCCGCAGGATCTGCAAAAATACATACGAAGCCGCATACTGAAAAGACTTTCGGTGCTTATCATCCTTATTGCCGCCATCGGCACGTTGCTGTTTTTTCTCGGCGACAGGATATTCGACTTTGAAAACACGGGGTTGAAAATTCTGTGCTATGCCGTGACGCTTCTCATCCCTTTTTGGATATCCGGCGTTCCCGCCAAGCTGATTGACAGCACATGGAGCGGCAAAATCGTTGATATAAACACCGAGCTGACCACGGGCTCCGAATCGTCGGTCAAGCCGTCGCAGGAAACGCTGTATACGCAAAGAAACGTTTACCTGACCGTGGTCACACCGGACGGCAGAACCGTGCGGCGCCGTGTTTACTCCGGCAGAGACGACACATCGTCGCTCTGGCATATCGGAGACACCGTGTTTCATCTGTACGGCACGGATCAGACCGTTGTCATTCCCCGCGGCGCTGCCGCATCGGTAAGCTGCCCGGTGTGCGGAAGAAGCTGTGACGTGAACGATGTCCGGTGCACGGGGTGCGATCACACACTTATAAAAAATGTTGATACCGAATAAGTCACACGACATATAACGTTTGCGGGAGGGGCTATGCCCCTCCCGCAAATATTTTTTGTTTTAAAATGTACCGCAGCGCTGCCGGGTCAGATTATTTCAAGCTCGCGCAGCCCGGAGAGAAAGCTCTCCACATCGGCAAGCGCATCCTTGAGGTCTACCTCATACTCGGCGGCAAGCGCGTCGGCAAGCTCGGCGGCGTCCTTGGCGTCGGGCAGTCTGTCCCACAGAAATTCGCCCGTTTCATTGAGCGTTATAAGCCCCTTGAGCTTGAGAGAGGTATCCCCGATCGGTACAAGTATAACATCGTCAACGATCTTTCTTTTTGAAAGCTGTTTAAGAATCTTCATTTTTTATGACCATAGCCTTTCTTGTTGATAAGAAGCCGGTCCTGTGACGCATGGTCGCTGTCCTTCGGGCAGCAAAAATCACAAAACGGCGGGTGTGGATCTGTTTTTCAGTCTTTTTCCTGTATCGTAAGTCTCACGGTCTCGCGCGTCATCTCGCAGATATATTCGGGTCGCCTGTCAAAGCGCCCGGTCTCGGTCACGCACATGGCGGCGCACACGCGGCAGACGTGCTTCATGCCGCACGACGCGCATTCGGACGGCATACGTATCTCCGCCGTGGCTTCCTTTGTCCTTTTCCACGCCTCGTCAAAGCCGAGCTCGCGCACCGAAAACACCGGAGAATTCATCATGCCGCACGGCGTCATATCGCCGCGCCAGTTTATCCAGAAGGAGCTTCGCCCCGCACGGCAGGATATCTTCTCGCCCGGCGTGCCCTCGCACGCTTCCCCGCCGGGGATCTCGGCTCCGCGCGCCATTGCCTCGGCGCGCATTTTAAACTGCTCGGGCGACAGGCGCAGCCTGTCCCACATCACGCTGTACCCGGCTGCCTCGGCAGGGGTAAAGCGATCGTTTTTTCCGACGCTCTTCTCGTCGCGCCTTGTCGGCGGGAACATATACGTTGCCACCTGCACGGGCGCCCCGAGGCTCTCGGAGGTCTCGTATATCCGCTCAAGATCGCAGATATTGTAGGGTGTCATCGACGCATTGAGCTTGACACCGATGCCCATTTTTTTCAGCTCTCGTATGTTCGAAATGACCTTCTCGTACGCCGGATTGCCGCACAGCTCCCTGTACGACCGATCGGAGCAGCCGTAAAGTGTAATGTTGAACCTGAACGGCGGTTCGCGGCGGAAAAATTCAAGCCATTCGTCGTTTATCAGCGAACCGTTCGAATTTATCGAAATGAGAAGCCCCATTTTCTTCAGCTCGGTAAGAAGATATCTGAGATCCTGTCTCATTAGCGGCTCGCCGCCCGTAAGAAGCAGAAAAAGCATTCCCTGCGCCCGCGCTTTTTCGGCGATTGCCAGCCATTCGTCGGCGCTCAGCTCGCTGCCGCGCGCCCGCTGCTGCTCCTCGGTGAGGTGAACATAGCACATACGGCAGTTGAAATTGCAGCGCGGCGTGATCTCAAAGTTGCCGGCAAGCGGTGTGCCGTCGCGGCACGCCTTGGCGTGCAGATATGACGACAGTCTCGGTTCAACGCCTGAGGGTTCCATTTTTTCGGTTACCTTTCTTTTCTGAGTTCGTCATCGAGCATAAGGACGGAATCGCGGTCGGGCGGGCAGTCCATGCAGAAAATCTCCGTGCCGTTCACGACCCGCGCAGCCAGCTCGGTCATGCGATCGACCGACACGGGATCCCAACTGTAATACGCGCTCTGGCACAGTATCGCCTTGAACGACTCGCGCGGCTCGGCGCGGCGCAGCTCGGTGTGTCCGCCGCGGCGCAGAATGACGACGGCGCGCAGCGGCGCGGTAATATTTTTGCAGATACCGGACGTGCCGGCATAAAATATCCCGTTCGCAGTACCGGCGGCGGGATCGATCAGCGTCCTGTCGCCGTTCACGGTCACGGCGCCGCAGTATTTCTCCCAAAGTGCCGCCTGCGTGCTTTTTCCTATCCCGCTCGGACCGGAAAACAGTATCGCACGCCCGTCCGAAATTATATACGAGCTGTGCAGCACCGGCATTCCGGCGTCCGCCAGCAGCTCAAACAGCCCCGCCGCCTCAAATATCGCGCGGGAGGTCACCGTGCTACGGTATGACTCGGCAAATACCACGTCTGTCCGCTGCCCGCGGCTCACCGCATAGGAAAACCGCAGCCTTACCGACGCGTCGTAAAGGCGCAGCGTGTGGCGCGCACCGCCATCATACCAGCGGGTGATTATACCGCTCTTCATCGCCCCGGCGGGAACGCACGGCAGCACGCCGGAATACGAAACGCCGACGGTGTGATCCGCCGCGACGTTCCCGCACGCAAACGGGCTGCACATACCGACGGGATCAAACGGAACATCCGATTCGAGCGCGAAGGTCACCCCGCCGAAAACATAACACTCACGGAACATACGTTACAAACAGCACCTTGCTGTAATCCTTTGAATAATGCCCTGCATAGCAGGTCGCGCTCGCACCGGCGGCAAGATCCTTCACACCGGCGCGGTATGTTATCCCGCCTATCAGCTTGTCACCGTAGGCGCTTTTGTAATATATGTAGATCTGCCCGGTGACATCCCTGTCGGAGATATTTTTGACCGTAATGCCGCGCTCGGTGCCTTCGATCTCGAAAATATCCGCACAGAGCGAGGGCTCCTCGGCAAAAGGCGCCCACAGCGTGACGGATGCCTCGAGCCCGGCTACATCGGCAGGCAGTTTTTTTCTGCCCATTTCGAGCAGCTGCACCACGGCGCCCGCGGGAACGGTGGTGAGGTCGAATTCGTATTTTTCACCCTCGCGGCTCAGCACGATGTGAGCGTATTGCACGGTCTTTTCGGACGTGTTTCTCACCGTCAGCGCAAAGACCTCGGAGACGGTCTCGTCGGTGCCGTCCTCAACGAACATACCGGCATATCTGCCGATGCTCTCGACCACGATGCCGTCGCCGATGTCGGTGCCGTCAAGGGTGGTGGGGCTGACGTCGATCCTGCCCTCGATATCGGGCGCGGGCGGATCGCTCTGCCTGACGAGATAAACGACCACGAGCGCCGTGACAAGGCAAACGAGCAGCGCGCCGACGGCGCATATCAGCCCCATCAGCGTTTTTTTTGATATTCCGGACTTTTGTGTCATAAAAACAAAACCGCCTTTCGAATTTCAGCGCCGTGCGCGGGCGCGCCCCCGGCTTTTACCCCAAAATTGCCCCGCCCACACCGGGCGGGGCAAAAAGATCAGTTATGATGCGAAGAGTCTATCTGCGTCCGTAGCCATTTGATAGCACAAACCCCTATCATCGGGAAACGTTTCGCATCCTCCTTCGAAAGATGTAAAAACTTTCTCTCCCGGAAAAGGTGAGCACGTCACATCACTATGGTAAGTTTTTGCACCACAGCCGGAAGCGATGCTTGCGCTCAGCTCAAAGCTTTCAAAGGACAGCTCGGGCTTTACATAGGTCTTTTTCATTTCAACTTATCCTTTCCTTTCTCAGAACCAGCGGCTGAATCTGTCCCACCAGGACGACTGCTGCTTTTTGGGCTGCACGGTGAGCGTTACGGTAACGGGCTCGCTTGCAACGCCCTCGGAGTTGACGGCGGCGACGGTGTAGTCGGCAGTCTCCTCGGCGGTGACGGACCAGATGAACTCACGGTAGGTCACGCGCGTGGCGTTCCAGCCCCAACCCTTGCGCTCGGTGCGGGTGATGTAGGTCGTAACGGTCTCGCCGTTAACGGTTATCGCGTTAACGTCGGTGGAGGTCTTGACGGTCAGATATGCACGTCTGCCTGCCTTGACGTTGTTGCTGCTCCATGCGGCTTCAAAGCGCGAGGGCTCAAAGACTGCGGGAGCGAACATTGCGCGGACCATCTCGACAGCCTGCGTCTTCTGCGCTTCGGTCATGGTCATATCCGCCTTGTTACCGGCTGTTGTATACGTTACCTTGACATTTGTCAGCGAGAGGATATTGTCGCCTGTGTTCGTTATGACAACAGTTCCGCCGTTTTTGGCAACATCGGTGATGTCATAGTACATATCGGTAGCGGTGCTGACGGTCTGAACCTCGTTGTTCTTCATACCGTTGATTCTGTAATATGCAGCACCGTCAACGGCTTTCAAGCCGAGCTGAACCGAAGCAACCTTGCTCCAATCAGCAGTACTGAGCGCGAATGTCAGACTCTGATCCTTTCCGAGATATACCTCGTGGTTAGGACCGAAATTCTTATATTCGGTAATATCTGCGTCGACCTTTCCTTCGATCAGGAATCCGCCTTCCTTTGCAACGACATTATCACGAAGCTCGATGAACTGCGGATAGCCTTCACCGTCCTTGACGTAATTTTCGTTATCCTCTCCGAGCGGATCGTAAACGCGGATAGCGTCAAGCCAGAAAGTGTATTCAGAGTCTCCGGTCTTGTCGAACACCTCGCCGTATGCCGCGGTAAGCGTTACGGTGTATGTGTCATAAGCAAGATCTTTGACCTTGATAACCGGCAGCTGATAAAGCGCGTTCGCATCAACAGGAGTCTGTACCATCTTACCGTCAACATACTTGTAGCCGTAGTAGTTGTTGATGAACCTGTTGTATACGGATTTACCCTCAGAGTTGGTGACTTTGCAGATAACGATGCCGGAGTTATTATCCGTCAGCGAGATCACGTCAAAGCCTGTGCCCTTGAAGGTGAACGTCGCGGTCGGCCATGCGGAATCAGCGTAAGTGTCCCAAGCGGACGCCATGTTCTTGGAAACGGTGACCTTCATGGCGCTGCCCATGGAGAACTTGGTGGAATTATTGTAAGCAGTATCGTAGCCGTAGGGATTCTGCTTGCTTCCGAGTTCCTCAAGAGCCTGATAAATGTTGCTCTGAGTTGTGCCGTCAGTGTCAGGCTCCCACTTCGCACCGCTCGCCGCGCCTGCGCCGCCTGTGAAATTCACAAAGCTGTCTTCATAATAGACCGTCGACGCGGGGATAACAGTTACATTGTACGAAACCGTATCCGTATTTCCTCCTCGAGTACCTGTCACAGTTACAGTGAGTCGTTCGCTTTCGTCCAAAATACTGTTGAGCGTATAGGTGATAATATTATCGGAATATACGGCTTTTCCATGTGTCGCACCGGTAATCGTGACTACGGTAATCGTTGCATTGGCAAGATCCGCGTTCAGATCTGTAAGTTTGATCTTCAGCGGCAAACCAAAATCAACAACATAGCTCTTTGCGTTGACGAATACGTAGTACAGATAAACATTCTTTCCATCGCGACGTTCTACACTATCACATTCGTAGTTGCTGCATCTGTACTGTGCACTGATTTCCGGCATTGAAGAAAGATCAGAGGAAACCCTTTGGGTTTCTCCCTTCAGGTTAATCACATCACCATTGTCAAGATAGCCCTTTCGCGGATTACCGAACGCAATGCCGTTTTTGAAAATCGTTCCCGTCGCAACGGCAATATTGTAGCTGTAGAATTCATCACCGTTGGATTTGTTGATATAGTGAACTGTCAGCGAATCCTCTGTTTGTTTTGCACGGACGTAATAGGTAACAAGCAAGCCCTGGAACTGATATATTTTTACGCTTTCAAGGAATGCCTCGCCGCCCACCTTATAATCGGAGGTTGCAGTCAAATCACTGTATTTGGCTCTGTCTTCATCTGTTTTAGCCCAAGCGATCTTCTCGGTTCCACTGTATGTATAAGTGCTCGGCGTGGTACCCTTGTTAATATACGTCGTATGCGAGTCACTGCTCGGTGTCACCGTAATCATGTAAACTTCGTAATTGGATGTCTCAATACCGGCGATACCGTACACCGTACGATAATAAGTTCCGTCCGTGTCCTTTACAACATAACCATTGCCAAGCGGAACTGTCTGATTTGTCGGGCAATCAAATCCCATTGTCTTGCCCGAAGCAGGGAATGAACTCGGTGAGCGCTCTCCGGTTTCATATTTCACGGCAAAATCAAGCAAGCACTGATTGGCACTGTATTCGATAGGTCCCCAGTCCACTATTACGGTAACAACCTCGTCGGTAATAGTGGTTTTCTGACGGAACCATATATTGACCTGGTTTTTGGCAGTGTCTTCGGCTCCCGCTCCTACATTGCTGATAGGGACCCATTCTTTTCCGTCGGCAGAATACGCCCATTCATCATCCCAATAACGTATGTATTTAAATGATATGCCTTTATGCGAGTTGTTCGTCCACCCGTCAGTAGACTGTCTGTTTTCCGATGTATGATATGCACTCTTCCAGTACACCACATCGTATTCATTTCCATCCCAGCTTTTCGCCGTACCGGCTTTCCCCTCCGGCAAAATGCTGCTTAACTCTATTCCGTTTTTGTTATATACTCCCGAATAATTTGCTTTCAGTGTGTATATGCTGCGACGGTTTCCGGCGTCATCCGTATAGCTGAAGTTGCCTGTTCCATTGCTCCATCCCGTAGGAACAACACCTGTGTTGGTGATCCAGAGATTTACCGGAAGAGTTATCGCTGACATATCCTTTTTGGAAACGGCAAACACAAATGTATATGCTCCGACCTCAACACCGTTTTTAGTCGCTTTAACAACCACCTTGGCGGAGCCCTCTTTTATGGCTTTTACCTTTTGCGTGGCTTTATCAAAAGATATTACACCGTTCCCGTCTGTTACCGTATAGTCGAGCGTCCAATCGGTCGGAATCGAGCGCTTGAACTCCAGTCCGTAGTTGTTGCCGACCTGTAATGTGACAGGCACTGTATACTCATCCTTGGAGACCGCAATATTGTACGTAATACCGTCTATTTCAACAGTTGCTTTCCCGGGTTTCAAACCGGTGAATGTAAGCGTTGTTTCCTCTACCTTCTCGGTCACCGACAAAGTTGCAGGTGAGCAACCTATGCTATTATAATACCTATTATAATAATGATAATACCCCTCATAAAATATTCCGTCATCGGGATTGAGGTAAAGACTAGTGGCGAGCCATGAGTAGGGGGTTGTTGTTAACCTACTATTATAGTAGCGCAGGAAGTTGCTTCCGGATTTTAAAGTATAACCGTTATCGTTGCTTCCTGTTACAGTCCATTTAGCAGCTTGCTTAACATCTGTGGTCGTTCCGGCATTGGCAGTCAAATACTTACCGTCAGATGTCTGGATAATATAAGCCTCACCGCTCGTAACGGAGCTTACCTTTGTTACCTTCGGCTCCCCTGGAACATTGGTATATTCCGCACTGACACTTGCAATGCCTTCGGGCATCGGCGTATAGTCTCCGCGAAGATCTTTATTTTTTATTACAAGACTTTCCGTGCCGTCAACGACAAGTTCGATATCCTCACTTGCCGGGTCTTTGACAGAAACAACGGTTTCAAGCACTGTTCCGTCATCAAGCATCGCCTTGATTGTTGCCGTGCCTTTTTTGAGCGCTTTGACCTGAATGGCATTTGCGTTCTCAACAGTCTGTGACGTTGTGCCCGCCGCTTTGAGAGTGCGTGCGGCACTTATTGCAGATATCTCGACAATGTCGGAATTGTCAACCGTCCATGTGGCTGTTGCGTTTCCGCTCAGGAAAAGCCTGAAGATTTTATTGATTATGGCTACGAGAATATCTCCGACCTGTTCCACATTACCGTCATCACCGATCGCGGGAGTTGTGTTCTTCACAAAATAGTTCGAATTGGCAGCCGCCATCGCCGCTATAAGTTCCTGAACATCGGTAAGTGAAACATCAACAGAAGGAGTGTCGCACCAAATCGCAAACATTGCACCGACATTTGTCGTGCCGACAGGAATTTCTGTATAGGTAGTACTATCAGAATTATATCCGCTCTTGATATTCTGATATTTGGTTACGTCATATTTCTGGAAATTGGACAGAACAGTATCTTTACCGTATTCGTTGCTCTTGCTGGGAACATAATACCACTTTTGGCTGGTGTTTATCATTTGATACCCGGCTGCACTAATGACATCTGGGGTATTATACTCGCTGCCGTTCCACTGGTTCGACCAATAGCAAACTTCAACTGTTTTGTAAAGATTGCAAGTCGTGCGCTTATTGTAGCACACAAAATCATTGAAGCAGCGTGCGGTCATGCCTCCGTTTTCAATAACATTAGCACAATCGTTCATATAGTTGATAAGCTGATTATACGTTACACTTGCTTGCGATGATTCAATATACGGATTGCGGATGCCCTGCCCATACTCGTCAGCCCCAAAGTTGAAATGGCTTGTTTTAGGACTGTTTTCTTTAAACCAGTCAACATAAAGCTTCAATAAAGCCTTTCCGAAATCCACTGCATAGGAATTGTTAAGATTGAGCGAACCATCAGAACCGGACAGCTTATAGCCAGAAAACAGAGAACTGCTCAAAAGCCCATCCATATGTCCCGGCATATTTAGAAGAGGTACAATCTCAATATCTTTCTTTGCTGCGTATGCGATGATCTCTTTCATTTCCTTTTCGGTAAGCACATTACCGTTGGGATCATCATAAAATTTCTTATTGCCCTCTTTAATGGCCGAGATCACATCTTCGCTATAATGCAGTGTGCTGCTTCCGGACTTTATATCCATTCCGCTTTCATCCAATACAAAGCGAAGCCCACCGTTACCGAATGCAAGTTCAAGCTGGTTGAATGCATTTTCATACATTGCATCGATAACACCCTTGATGTAATCGACAGAAAAGTACTTTCTGCCGCAGTCAAGATGCACTATACGATTCTTTAATACGGTTGACTCGGTGTCCGAATCCGCAAACACGGACAGGGGCAGAACGCCGAGCACCATTATCAGAGCAATCGACAGTGCGAGGAGTTTTGTGAATGCTTTGGTTCTCATGTTTTTCCTCCCAAATTGATCTTCTGTGCGCAGGCTCCGTTTTCGCCCTCGCGGACGGCGGCTGCCGTTTGTTTTTTGCTTCGGCGCGCCTTCCCTGCGGTCGGCTGCGGCGTCTTGCGCACGAATATATATCTACAGAGTACATTATACTACTTCCGTCTCCGAAATTCAAGTACCTTCCATAAAAAAACGAAAAAAATATGTCCTGTTTATCGCCAAAAGTGCGGGAGGGCGCTCTTTCGGTCGTTTTTTGTCTTATTTTGCGGTCATTTTGCGCTGTTTTTGCACTTTTTTCTCCGCTTGCTATTGATTTTCGCGCGCAAATAGAGTAAAATATATCATGAATAACAAGGCGCGGGATCCGGAACGCCGTCGGCTTCCAAATACACCTTACCGCGCCGGGTCGGTCCATTGCGGTCCGGCTCTGAGAAAGGCATTCGATATGGCTCTTGTTTCAACCAAGGAAATGTTTAGAAAAGCCTACGAGGGCGGCTACGCCATCGGCGCTTTCAACATCAACAACATGGAGATCATTCAGGCGATAACCGAGGCTGCCGCCGAGGAAAAGTCTCCCGTTATCCTTCAGGTCTCCGCCGGCGCGCGCAAGTACGCCAAGCCCGCTTATCTGCTCGGTCTCGCCGAGGCTGCCGTTAAGGACAGCGGCGTTGACTTCGCCCTTCACCTTGACCACGGTGCGGACTTCGATATCTGCAAATCCTGCATCGACGGCGGCTTTACCTCCGTTATGATCGACGGTTCAAAGCACTCCTTTGAGGACAACATCGCCCTCACCAAGAAGGTCGTTGAATATGCTCACGCACACGGCGTCGTCGTTGAGGGTGAGCTCGGCAAGCTCGCCGGCATCGAGGACGATGTGAACGTCTCCGCAGAGGATTCCTCCTACACCCGTCCCGAAGAGGTCGAGGAGTTCGTCTCCCGCACCGGCGTCGATTCGCTCGCTATCGCCATCGGCACCTCTCACGGCGCATACAAGTTCACCCCCGAGCAGTGCACCCGCAATGCCGACGGTCTGCTCGTTCCGCCTCCGCTCCGCTTCGACATCCTCAAGGAGATCGAAAAGAGACTGCCCGGCTTCCCCATCGTGCTGCACGGTGCTTCTTCCGTCCCGCAGGAATTCGTCCGCGAGATCAACGCTCTCGGCGGCAAGCTGCCCGACGCTATCGGCATTCCCGAAACAGAGCTGCGCCAGGCTGCTCAGATGGCTGTCTGCAAGATCAACATCGACTCCGATATCCGTCTTGCCATGACCGCCGCGATCCGCCGCGTATTTGCGGAAAAGCCCCAGGTCTTCGACCCCAGAGAGTATCTCGGCGAGGGCCGCACCGCCGTCAAGGAAATGGTCATCCACAAGATCCGCGACGTCCTCGGCTCCGCAGGCAAAGCCTGATAGTATATCATTGCGGACTGTCGCTTTGGCGGCAGTCCGTTTTTCATATTAATATATAAGGAGGGTTTCGGAATGATAAAATACGGCATCCACCTCGGCAAGATAGACACCGACCCGCGCGCGGCGCTGGCGGAGATACGCGCTGCCGGATTCGACGCGGTGCTTTTGCACCTCGGCGGGAAGTATCCGAACGCGCAGCTTGCCGACGACATCGCGGCGGCGGGGCTTGTGATCGACAATGTTCACGCGCCGTGGGACGGCATAAACAACATATGGCGCAGCAACGAAAAAGGCGAAACTGTCACCCGTATGCTGCTCGACCACATGGAGCAATGCGCTGCGATAGGCGTGAGACGCATAGTCTATCACGTTTCGGCGGGCAACAATTATCCGCCGATAAGCGAGCTCGGCATCGACCGCATGAAGCGCCTGGTCGAAAGCGCAGAGCGCCTCGGCATAGATATGTGCCTTGAAAATCAGCGGTTCTTCCACTTTATCGACTACATATATTACAGGATAGATTCCGCGCGGCTGCGCTTTTGCTACGACAGCGGGCACGAGGCGTGCTTTTCGCAGACAAAGCTGGCACTGCCCAAGTACCGCGACCGCCTCTCGGCGCTGCACCTGCATGACAACGACGGCGGGTACGAGCATGACGAGCATCTGCTGCCCGGCTATTCGACCGGCGTTGACTGGGACTATGTGCGCCGAAATATAGCCGACTATGACGGCGTGATATCGCTTGAAGTCAAGCATCCCGCCGGGATGAGCGACAGAGAGTTTTTCACGGCGGCGATAAAGGCTGCAAGATTCGTAAAGAGCTGACCTACGCGCGGCGCACGCCCCTCTTTTGTGCGCCGCGCAAATTTTTATTACTTTTTTTCGATTTGGTATTGCAAAAGCCGCCGCTTTGTGGTATAATTACTTTCGCGGTTGAAATGACCGCGTGTTTTCCCGCATACGGGGGTGTAGCTCAGTTGGGAGAGCGCCGCGTTCGCAACGCGGAGGTCATGGGTTCGAATCCCACCATCTCCACCAAAAAAGAAAGACGACCTTTACGGTCGTCTTTCTTTTTTGCACGGAAATTCTACGATCCGAACCCCATCAAGCCCGCCGCAAGACGGGGTTGATATGCTTTGCGCAAGGTGAACGACAAAATACGCTTTCATTCTACCGCAAAGCGGGGTTCTGAATCCCACCATCTCCACCAAAAAACAAAAGGACGGTTTTGACCGTCCTTTTGTTTTTTGAAGAAGTCTGCACACTCCAAACCCCATCACGCCCGCCGCAGGGCGGGGGGGAGTGGGTCCGATTTTTCCAATCGGATCAGCAACAAAAAAGGACGGCGAAAGCCGTCCTTTTGCTTTGGACACGGTATCGGGAATCTGAACCCCGGTTTGCGCGTCTGAAAATCAGACTTCCTCGCTCACCTGGGCGCAAACCCCATCAAGCCCGCCATGGGCGGGCTTGAGTGGGTCCGATTTATCTAAATGGGTTAGCAACAAAAAAGGACGGCAAAAGCCGTCCTTTTTTGTTGGTGACCCGTACGGGAATCGAACCCATGTTACCGCCGTGAAAGGGCGGTGTCTTAGCCTCTTGACCAACGGGCCGTAGCGGGAGTTGGATTTGAACCCACGACCTATCGGGTATGAACCGATTGCTCTAGCCAGCTGAGCTATCCCGCCGTAATGCTTTGATATTATATCACAGCCGCGAGAGCTTGTCAATACCTTTTTATTATTTTTTTGACATCGCCGCGTTTTTTTATTTTCGGCGGTACTTTGATTGACTTTTTGATTTTAAAAGTGTATAATATAAACTGAAACTTTTTGCATATCGATCATCCGAAAGGACGGCTCATGCCGTTTGGTAGATAACACATGGTTTATACTTTCAAAGGCGGGACACACGTCCGCGAATACAAAAACACCCGCGCGCTTGCCGTTGAGAATATGCCTGCGCCGCCCACGGTGGAGATCCCTCTCTCTCAGCACATCGGCGCACCGTGTCAGCCGACCGTAAAACCCGGCGACCGCGTGCTGCGCGGTCAGCTGATCGGCGCGGCAGCCGAGGGCTTGGGATGTCCCGTGCATTCAAGCGTTTCGGGAACAGTGCGCGCCTTCGGCACCCGTCCGAACGCACAGGGACGCCCCGTTCAGACGGTCATAATCGAAAACGACGGTCTCATGGAGCTGTCGCCCGACATAAAGCCGTTTGAAAAAAAGCTCGGCGACACCTCTCCCGAGGAGATCGTGGATGTCATACGCCGCGCGGGCATCTCCGGCATGGGCGGCGCGACCTTCCCGACATGGGCAAAGCTTTCCGGCGCAATCGGCAAGGTGAAAAAAATGATAATCAACTGTGCCGAGTGCGAGCCTTTCATAACAGTCAACCACCGCCTTATGCTCGAGCATCCCGACGAGATCGTCGGCGGCGCAAAGATACTCCTGCGCGCGCTGGGGCTCCCGCACGGCGATATTGCGATCGAGGACAACAAGCTCGACGCAGCCGACAGCATTTCGGCTGCGATAGGCGACAGTCCCCTTCTGCGTGTGCGGATAATGCGCACAAAATATCCCCAGGGCGATGAAAGGCAGCTCATTTTTGCGCTCACCGGACGCGAGATCCCCGAGGGCAAGCTGCCCGCCGACGTGGGCTGCGTCGTATTCAACGTTGAGACCTGCTCGGCTATCTACCGCGCGTTTGCCGAGGGAATGCCACTCATCGAACGCTGTGTGACGGTGGACGGCGACTGCATAGCCGAGCCGCGCAACCTGCGCGTCCCTCTCGGCACCTCTGTGCGCGAGCTTATCGAATACTGCGGCGGTCTTACCGACGTGCCCTTCAAGGTCATAAACGGCGGCCCCATGATGGGCGCCGCGATATGGGACTTTGACGCGCCCATCGCAAAAGGAACCTCGGCGATTTTGGTGTTTTCCGAAAAATTTGCGGCAATACACGACGATTTTGCCTGCATACGCTGCGGAAAATGCGTAAAGAACTGCCCTATGCACCTAATGCCCGTCTATCTTGCCCAGTATTCCATGGCAGGCAAATACGACGAGGCGGCAAAGCTGCACGTTATGAGCTGCGTTGAATGCGGCACCTGCTCCTACAACTGCCCCGGAAATGTTCCGATAGTGCAGTACATACGCGTTGCCAAGGGCGCGCTGCGGAGCAGAAAATAAGCGGAACTAACCGGAAAGGCAGATGATACTGAAATGAATGATAAGATCGGATATCCCGAACGGCTGACGGTATCGCCGTCGCCTCACATAAAACGGACAGACACCACACGCTCGATAATGCTTGACGTTATAATCGCGCTCATGCCCGCGCTTTTATGGGGCGTTTACGTTTTCGGGCCGCGCGCTCTCGTCGTCGTACTCATCTCGGTCGCGTCGTCGGTGCTATTTGAATACCTCGTGCGCCTGATACTGCACCGCCCCTGCACGGTCGGCGATCTCTCTGCCGTAGTGACCGGCTTGCTGCTCGGTCTCAACCTCCCCTCCGCCGTATCGTACTGGATACCCGTAGTCGGTGCGTTTTTCGCCATCGTCGTGGTAAAACAGCTTTTCGGCGGCATAGGAAAGAACTTTCTCAACCCTGCGTTGGCGGGACGTGCGTTTCTTTTCGCATGGCCCGGACAAATGACGGCCTTCCCCGCTCCCTTTGACCGGCTCGACTGGCGGGTCTTCTCCTTCACCGGCAAGATCGACGCAATAGCCGAGGCAACGCCGCTTGCGTCGCTGAAGGCAGGCGAGGTGCCCGGCACATCGACCCTTGACCTCTTTCTCGGGCGCTGCGCCGGTTCGATAGGCGAAATATCGGCTGTGCTGCTGATAGCCGGCGGGATATACCTCATCTGCCGCCGCGTAATCACCTGGCACATCCCCGTTGCATACATCGGCACCGTCGCGCTGCTGACCTTAATATTCCCCAAGGGCGACAATGCACTGGCGTTCATGCTCAGCGAGCTTACCGCGGGCGGCCTCATGCTCGGCGCTATATTCATGGCGACCGACTATACGACATCGCCCGTCACATCGGCAGGCAGACTGATATTCGGCGCGGGCTGCGGGTGCGTTACCGTCTTCATCCGCTATTTCGGCGGATATAACGAGGGCGTGTCATTTGCGATACTCATGATGAATATGCTCGTATATTACATCGACCGTCTTACCGCGCCGCGCGTTTTCGGCACGAAGCGCGGCAAAGAAAAGAAAAAGAAGCCCGAAGAAACACCGAAGGAGGCGGCAGGCAAATGAACATAAAAAGCGAAACAATGCTGCGCCGCACCCTGCGCATTGCCCTCTCTCTCACCGTTATCTGCATTTGCGTTGCGCTTGCGGTGTCGGTCTCGTACACGCTGACGCGCGACAAGATCGAAGAAAAACGGATAGCCACCGAACGCGCCGCCATATCTGCGGTGTTTGAGGCGGACGGAATAGAATACCGCTCCCTTGACGGCGCGCCCGACACAGTGAGCGCGGTGTTTGAGGTCAGCTCGGCGAGCGGCGACATCCTCGGATGGGCTGTTTCGGTGTCACCCTCCGGATTCGGCGGGAACATCGACATGATCGTCGGCATCGGGCACGACGGAAAGATCGTGGGCGTCAACATAACGGCGCTCTCCGAGACTCCCGGGCTCGGGAGCCGCGTCAATGACGCAAATTATCTTTCGCAATACATAGGCATCAGCGGAAAGCCGGCGCTCGGCACCGATGTTGACGCGATCTCGGGCGCAACGATATCCTCGCGCTCGGTGCTTTCGGGCGTGAACCGCGCGCTTGCCGCGGTCGTCGGCATGGAACTCGTTCCCGCCGAATAAGAAAGGAGGAGACAGAATGACCGAAGAAAAAGAAAAACACGGCGGTTCGCCCGCATGGCTCGGACGTGCATTCAAAATATTGAAGGACGGAGTTATCGACAATAACCCGGTCCTCGTCCAGCTTCTCGGAATGTGCTCGACCCTCGCCACCACCACCTCAGTCAAAAACGCGTTCGGCATGGGGCTTGCCACCTCGGCGGTGCTCATCTGCTCGAACGTGATGATATCCCTGCTCCGCCGCGTGATACCCAAGGAAGTGCGTATAGCGGCATACGTCGTTATAATTTCCGGCTTTGTGACGGCTGTCGAGCTGCTTATGAAGGCATATCTGCCCGAGCTTTACGACGCGCTCGGAATATTCATTCCGCTCATCGTCGTCAACTGCATAATCCTTGCGCGCGCCGAGGCGTTCGCCTCCAAAAACCGCGTGCTGCCGTCGGCGCTTGACGGCATCGCAACGGGAGCCGGCTATACGCTCGCCCTGCTGCTCGTTTCGACGGTGCGTGAGATACTCGGCTCCGGCACCTTCTGCGGGCATCCCGTATTCGGCGAGAGCTACTCGCCCGCAGTCATATTCGTGCTCCCCGCGGGTGCGTTCCTCACGCTCGGCTTTATAATCGCCGTCGTGCAGAAGCTGCGCAACACCGCCGAGGACCGCGCGCGCCTGCGCCGCCTTTCGGACATAAGCGAAAATACGAAAAAGCCCTCCGCGGGCAGCCCGGAATGACCGGAGGGAGGCTGACATGAATTTTACACAGCTTACCGTTACCGACGTGCTCCTTATGATGATGAGCGCGATATTTGTCGAAAACTTTATATTCTCGAAATTTTACGGCTGCTGCCCCTTCCTCGGCGTGTCGGACAGTCCCGATAAGGCGCTCGGCATGGGCATGGCTGTCACATTCGTAATGACGCTCTCAAGCGCCGTGACATGGGCGATATATTATCTGCTTTTGCTCCCATATGAGCTTACATATCTCAAAACGGTGGCGTTCATTCTCGTCATCGCGGCGCTCGTACAGCTTATCGAAATGTTTTTGCGCAAGTTCGTGCCCGCGCTTTACAGCTCACTCGGCATCTATCTGCCGCTGATAACCACAAACTGCGCGGTGCTCGGCGCGGCACTCGTCAACATTCAGGAAAATTACGGCTTCATACCGTCGGTGTGCTACGGCTTTGCCGCTGGCGTCGGCTTTACAATGGCTATTGTCATCTTTGCGGGCGTGCGCGCACGCCTTGAGATAGCCGATCCGCCGCGCGCCTTCCGCGGGATGCCGCTGATACTCATCGCCGCAGGGCTTCTGGCAATGATATTCTCCGGCTTTTCGGGGATCAGCTTCGGCAAATAAGGGGGTATCGCAAAATGAATTTCACTGAGATCCTGATACCCGTGCTGATATTTGCCGGCATGGGACTGATACTCGGCGTGCTTCTGGCTGTCGCCTCAAAGATATTTGAAGTAAAGAGCGACCCGCGCGCCGACGAGATACTTGAGGTCCTTCCCGGCGCCAACTGCGGCGGCTGCGGAAAGGCGGGCTGCGCGGCTCTTGCGGCTGCGATAGCGGCGGGGGAAGCTCCCGCAAATGCCTGCGCCGTGGGCGGCGCTGCTGTCGCCGAAAAGATAGGCAGGATAATGGGCGTGGAGGTCGCAGCTCCCGTCCGTATGAGAGCGCAGGTGATGTGCTCGGGCGGCTTTGACAACGCGCATTTCAAATACAACTACCGCGGACCGCACGACTGCATTGCGGCAGAGCGTCTCGGCGGCGGCGATAAGGTATGTCCCAACGGATGTATAGGGCTCGGCACCTGCGCCGCGGCATGTCCTTTCCGCGCGATAACGGTAGTGGGCGGTGTTGCCGTGGTGGATTATCACAAGTGCGAGGGCTGCGGCGTCTGCGCGAGAGCCTGCCCCAAGGGTATAATAAAGCTCATTCCGTATGACAGCGCCCACTGGGTGGGCTGCGCGACCAAAACGCGCGGCGCCGAGGTGCGAAAGTTTTGCGATGCGGGCTGCATCTCATGCCGCCTGTGCGAAAAGAACTGCCCTGCGGGAGCAATTACCGTAGACGGCTTCGGCGCCGCGATAGACTATTCAAAGTGCACCGAATGCGGACTTTGCGAAAACAAATGCCCGCGCCGCATAATCTGGTCGGCGGTGCGCAAAAACGGCGAACTGGTGATGTCCCGCGGAACGAGCGGCAAATAACGGAGAATTTCCGTATGATCCGACAGATAACGAACGTCCTCCCCGACGCATAGCGTCGGGGAGGACGTTTTATTTATCGACCTATTACTTTATGAAGGTGATCTCGTCGAAGATCACATAGGAATCGGCATCGTAGGTATAGCCGTCTGTGTAGCAGCGCATATTTTCAACGAAGAATTTGTCGTTGAAGCGCTCGGTCGCGGTATCCCAATACTCGCCGTCTGTCTGGGTGAAGGATGTCGCGGGAACGTAGATCCAGCCCTTGAAGTTATCCGGTATCTCAAGGCGGCAGGCGTTGATGTTGGTGGTCTGCGTCCATATACCGTCCTGATAGTACCATGCGATGGCGGAGCCGTTCTGACCGTCGGAACCCTTGGAGCGGATGCTGTTGACGTTGATGGTGACGGACGCACACATCTTTTTACCCTCGGCGGGCTTTATGTGCGAGAAGTCAACATAAAACAGAATGCCGCGTGCGCCGGTGACCATATTGACATTCTGAGGGTTGATCTGTATCTCGCCGCGGCTGTCCTTTTCGTCAGCCTTGCCGGCAAAACGGAATGCCTTGCCGTAAACGGCGCCCTCTGTCTCGTCAACATACTTGAGGCTGCCCTTGGAATTGCCGCCGACCTGATAATCCTCGGCGTTGTCGCCGCACATCATGCGGGTAAGGATAGAGAAATCGGAATTGTCGGGGAGCTTTTGCGGCATTGCCATGCGCAGAATGGTCATTTCGCTTTCGGAGATGGTATCGACGGCAAGAGGCGGGTCGGTCTCCGGAGTGGTGGTCTCGTCATTCTTCTTTGTGGTGTTGTCGGGCTTTGCGGTGCTCTCGGCGGGAGCCTTTGAGCTTTCGGACTTGCCCGCCGTGGTGTTCGCGGGTGCAGCGGAAGAGCCCTCGGGCGCTTTTGTGCCGTCTCCGCCGTTTTCCTTCCGGCAGGCGGTAAACGAGAAGAGCATAAGGATTGCCAGAATAACCGATGCAATGCGACAGAACTTCATTTATTGATCCTCCTTAATATCCTGAGCCTGTTTGTGTTTACGCGGGCAACGTACGCTCGGCACCCGAGCTGCGCTATCTGCCCGCCGTGTGCTCAGCTTTGATAATATTATATCATTGCGGACCTCATTTGTCAACACTGTTAATATAATTGCAATGTATTAATGCAGATTCGTCAAAACGGCGTATTGCGGCGATTTGACTTTACATACTGTTGAAATACAGCCACGGATGTGGTATAATGCGTGTATAATGATTCCGTTAAATCAGAAAGGAACCGTAAAATGAAAAGATCGATCGCGCTTTTCGCCGCGGCAATGCTGATATTCTCGCTCACACTGCTCTGCGGATGCAAAAAAGACGGACAGGAAATACCGCCGGATACGACCGCCGCCGAGCGCCGCGAGATATCGCTTGCGGAGGAATGGTATATCGTGCGTCCCGAGCGCTCGGACAGCTCCCTGCGCGACGCGGCAAAGGGCATACAGTCCGCCCTTGAAAAAAAGACAGGCAAAAAGCCGCAGCTCGCCGACGACTGGCTCGCCCCCGGCACAGCGGCGCCGGAATATGAAATACTTATCGGAAATACCGACCGTCCCGAGACAGCAGAGGCGCTCGGCGCGCTCGGCAGCGGCGAATACACCGTGCGCGTTATCGGCAAAAAGATCGTTGCCGTCGGCAAAAATGCGGAGCTGACTCTGCTCGCCGCCGGACAGCTTGAAAAGCTCGTCTCCTCAGCCGAGCCGATATACAGCGACTATATGTTCGTTGACTCCAAGCAGTATGAGATCTCATCGCTGACGCTGAACGGCACTCCGATAGAAAGCTTTACCGTTTCTGTGCCCAAGGGTGCAGATATGTCTGCCGTTGCGGGAACGCTGACCGCATATATCTCGGAGCACGCAGGCATCGACCTTGCGACGTCCTCGTCACAATCCGGCGGGCACGGCATAATCATCGGCAACGGCAGCAAATGTGCCTACGGGGATGCAAAGGTCTACTTCAAAGACGGCAACCTTTATCTTGACTGCGGCAGCGCAAGGGCGGCAGCGGCGACCGTCGAATACTTCATATACAAAATGATCGGCGGCAGGACCGGCGACGTGGCGCTCACGGTGCCCGACGACGGAAGCACCATATGGTCGCTCACGATGCCCGAGCGCGATGTTTACATAGCGGACCCGTCACGCATGCCGCTGCTTTTTGAAAATTCGTGGCAGCCCGATCCCGCAATGACCGACTGGAACCGAAAGATCGACCGCCTGATGTGCAACGACAAAAAAAGCATATTCACCGTCGCGCACCGTGCCGATTTTTTGCGCTATCCCGAAAATTCGATAGAAGCCATCATAAGCACATGGGCAATGGGCGGCGACTGCGTTGAGATAGACGTACACTTCACCAAGGACGGTGTGCCGGTCATAATGCACGACGCAAGCCTCAAGCGCACGACGAACTTCGCGCTCATGGCGGGCAAAAACGGGCTTCCCACCTCGGATAAGATATCCGACTGGACGGCAGAGCAGCTCTCGAAGCTCTGCCTGCGCGAGGGCAGCGGCGGCGGTGACGCAGCGCTGACGCCATACAGGATCCCGACGCTCGAAGAGGTGCTGAGAGTCGCAAAAAACAGGCTGTTCGTCATCTGCGACAAACCGGATCAGTGGAGATATTGCGATATTCCGGGCATAATGAGCAACAGCCTGCCGAATTATCTGCTCCCCACAGCCGAAAAAGCAGGAAACGTCACCTCGCTGCTCATTTCCTACGGCACGATCGGCACATCGTCCGCCGAAACGCTGAGCGCCGTTGATGCGCTGAAGATACAGCAGTATATCTACGAAAAGACCGGCGAGAAGACATATTTCCTCCTGCGCGGGTGGACGACACGCAACACCGCCGCGCCGTATGCGGGGCAGCTTGCCTCAAAGAGCCTGACGAACGCCGCGATACTCGTCAACGGCGCGTTCGATATGTCTGCAAGCGCCGATATAGCCGATCTTGCCGCACGATATCCCAAGTCGCTCCTTGCCGGCTGGACGATAACCGACGAGAGCGACAACGAAAAGACATGGGGCAGGATGTATAACCTCGGAATGCGATCGATAATGACGAACGATATAATGAAGCTCGTCAGATTCGCAGCGGAAAAGGCGGGAAACTGACAGCAAATGGCTGACAGCCCGGAAAAACAGACCGCATTCCGGCTTTTCAAAATTCACCCCGGCAGGTCTTGCTCCGGCAAGACCTGCCGGGGCGTTTTTCCACCTCGCTCCCAACTTCTTCTCCGTCCCGAAGCGCCTTCAAATACTTACTGACGTTGACATACGCATCCGCCAGCTCCTCAGAGCTCTGCTTGACATCCTCGATTTTGTCGATATCCTCTTGCCACGCCTCGCGCATCCTTTGCGACGCTGTGTTGACAGCCCCGATCCCCGCAGTGAGTGCAGCAAGCCCCACCGAAAGCCATCCGACTCCCGCCGTTAAGCTCAACGCTCCTTTTGCCATCGCGATTGCGCTTACGACAGCCGTAATGCCTCCCGCGACCGAGGTGAGCGCACCGACGATTTTTGCAGCTTGGGGATCGGCGTTCTTTGCGACAGCGTTTAAAGCCAATTGCCCCGCAGCGATCGCACTTGTAAACAGGGCAGTCTCGATCGCCGCCTGTTTGGTCGCCCAGATGTACCCCCACTCGGTCGGTTTCTTGCCGTCAGCCTCCATTTTCGTGATGTAGGCGTCCAGCTCGGGGTTGGTTTCGGCTATCGCCTCGTGAAATTTCTTCTGGGTGAGCCCTGCCGTTTTCAGCCCCGAATTGTACAACCTTATGGCGTTTATAGCACCCGTAAATGAACCGTCGACAGATTTGCCGAGCTGTTTCATGAGAGCCTGAGTCTTGAACCGTTCTCCCATATTGAACCAGTCTGATGCACTCTCAAACATCGCTTGATTAGCTTTAACGAAATTTTGTGCCTCGCCACTGGCGCTTCCCACATACAAAGAAAAGGCGTCCTTAGCCGTAACTGGGAGCTGAGTCAACGCAAAGGCATAATCGCTTATTGCTTTTGTGTCACTTTCTAAAGCGATAGCGAAATTCCCACCAAAAGTTTTGCTGCCGTCGCCCCCGTCGAATAACTTATTAATTTGCGATAGTTTCTTAACAATCGAACTTTGCGGCTCTTGAAACCGCTTGACAAATAAACGCAAATATGATAAGATGACAATAATAAATGTCATAAGGAGAAAGGCTATGCCAAATCGCAATATAATCTTTATGCAAGGGCTTAAAGTATCCCCCAACGAGGAGCCCCAAGAATTTGACGCTGAGCTATCAAACCTAAGGAATGCGATTGAATCTATCGAAGCCTTCGGACACATTAAGCCATTTGGAGAATCTGCCATAAACATTAATTACAATGCACTCGGGAAAAGCTCCGATTTCCGTTTTAATCGCACGATAATTGACGGCAACGGAAAACAGCAAGTAGAAATATATGGAACATTCTACTTGAGTTACAGAACTCTCGCGTTGCCATCCCCCGACGAAATCGCCATGTACAAGCACCTTTTCAGCCTCGAAGAGTGTGCTAAGCCCATCGAGGAACGGATCAAAACCATCAAGGAATACTTCCCAAGCGGTGTTGAGGGCGTTCTTATGCCCGATCCGAACAACATCCCCGAAGCCAACCGGAAATATATCACTCACCCCACAGACACGCCGTCGTACACACAGCCGGTCACTCCTTCACGCACCCCCGCCGTCCCCGTCAAAAACAAAGACTACACCCCCCACTGCCCGATCTGCGGCTCTCCCGATATCGAAAAGATAACCTTGGCGCAAAAGGCGTTCGGCGGGATCATGTTCGGTCTTTTCAGCAAGACGGCAAAATCGCAATTCAAGTGCAATAACTGCGGCGCAAAGTTTTGATCGCAAACGCCAAAAAAAGCCCACCGTCGAGTGGGCTTTTGGTCGTGGAATATGAGCATCCAAGTGCGGTATTTACAACTCGACCTTTTATGAGTCGCGTATCGAGTAGCGACAGACATTTGCGAACCGAATAACTTATACCCCGCGCCATCAGCAAGCGGCAAACATTTACTTACTGAAATGTCTCACGAATCATTTTTGCGCCTTAGACGCATGTATGCACGCGCTGTTCCGTTCGACTTGTTTCCAGAGACATTTCGCTGTCGCATGATTTCATCGTAATCGATCTTTCGAACTGTGATTCTAATTCCGGAATCAATGCGAATCTTGCGGTGCATTTTGTCCAAGAGGTCTTCTCTTTTCATGCTTTAACTCCTTTCAATAATATTGTGGAAACACAATGCCCTTTTGTATTTTTTCAGCAAACAATATCAAATCAGCATATCCCATTATATATCTGTCCACGATCCGTTCCAATTGCTCCTTGTCTTCTTCAATAATTAAATTATGGCAAGCAACGATTTGCAGTAGCCCAACCATATCATGTCCGGCACAATATATGGGTATTCCTATGTATTGGGAGTACTTGCCCCTTGATTTCGAGCTGGGAAAACAAAAATGCTCTGAAATTTCTTTTGCATTCATTAAATATGAGACCGCAGGGTTGTTTTCCTTGAATAACTTGGCGAAATAATAATCAGAAGCCTTCGAATGGGATATGCTACGCTGATATAAACTTGGACGGTCTGTTCCGCTCCCACCGTATGAAATCATAAGGTATCCTTTCGTCCTTCCTTCTGCGGGTATAATATAACTCACGGAGAAACTTCCACCTTTACAGGCAATGCTTCTTACGAAGCTATATAACTGTTCACAAACAAAGTCGGATATCTTGTGACAATTCCATATGGTCAAATTGATTTCTCCCGTTTTGCGCCCATTCTCCACTAACGAATATATGCTGGCAGCCGAATCACGGTAACAAGCTTGCAGGTTTTCCATCAACTGACTTGCCGCGTCCGCGTACTTGTTTTGCTTGTTAGCCTTTGATTCGCTTCGCTTATATGCTATCACACAAACAACTTCCACCACAAAAGAGATACCAAATAATCCTCCCCAAAGCCATGTTTTTCCTTGGGGCTCTTTTTGAGATATTTGACCAAAGAAAATGCCCGCAAATGTTGCAGTAGCAAGACCCAACAAGTAATTAACAATGGCCTTAACAGCCGGACGGTTAAAAAAAATCCCAAGCTCTTTCATAAGTCTCATTATCCCCCACAATAATGTCTCTATTGTATAATAATTATACCATTAATCAACATTAATTGCAAGAGTTCGAGACAAAATATCGATACCTTCTCTTCCGCCTCTGTTGCCACTTGCATTTCCACCACCCCTATGCCGGGGTCAAGACACGCGAAAGAGAAGGATGGATCTTCACTTTTTTAACCGTCGCGTTTCGGTCGTTCCGAGCGCATATTATCACGGACATCGTTGCATATATCCGCGACCGCCTGTTGTCGCTTCTGTGAGGGCTTCTCTCGGTGAGAGCTGTCCCTGCGGACTGCCGGAGCGTAGCATTGTACCCGTTATATCGTGTTTTATAAAATTCACCCCGGCAGGACCTGCCGGGGCTCTTTTCCGTCCGACGCGCAGATCATGCAAATAATTATGATATTTCGGCTCCGCGCGCGACTTTTTTCTTTCAATATGACGATAAATTTCCCGTTCGCACTTGTAAATCACACCCCGGTATGATATAATAATTCAGTATGTGATCGTGACGCCGCCGCAAGCGGCGTATATATATTGGAGGAATATTGTGAAGGAATCAATAAAATTGCGCTCAGGCGCCGCGGTAACGGCTATCCGCGGTCGTGAAGCGCGGGCAAAGAATTATCTCACGCGTGCAGACCTCGCCAAGCTGCACCTGCAGCCCGGCGCGCCTGTCGCGTTCGAAGAGACCGCCGACGGTCTGCGCCTTTGGTTCGACCCCGAAAACGTTACCGAAGCCGACCCCGAGCTGTGGTACGCTCCCCGCGCGCGCCGCGAAACGCTCGCCCTCTCGTCGGGAGATGTTATCGAGCGTGTCAGCATCCGCCGCGCCGCGTCGCTCGGCTATTATACCAAAGAACGCCTTGCCGGCATGAAGCTTGAGGTCGTTGAGGAACCTGTGGCGTTCGCGCGCCGCGCAGACGGCACGCCCGTTTATCTCTACGACAAGGCGACCACCGTCCGCATGCCGCTGCTCTGCGTAAAGTGCGGCAAGGATGTCAGATACCGCAAAAAGCTCTGCCGCTCATGCTATGAAGCGGAAATGGCAGTTCGCCGCGCCGAGGGCAACGCACACCGCGCCCGTCATTACGGTATGGACCGCTCCCGCGTGCTCTTTTTCGACCTCGAGCTCACCGGGTTCTATGACCGCGACGAGATAATTTCGATAAGCATCTGCGACGCGAACGGCAACATGATAATGAACACCCTCGTTCGCCCCACGCACACCCGCAAGTGGAACAAGACCGAAAAGATCCACGGCATAACCCCCGCAATGACCGCAGACGCGCCGACGCTCGAAGAGCTGACGCCCCGCATCAAGGAGATATTTGCGGGCGCCGACCGCATAATCGCCTACGGCGTTTCGACCGATTACAGCCATATCAAATATATTTACGCGACCGAGGAGGAGCGCCGTGCGCTCTGGGCAAAGATACGCTGCTGCGCAAACGAATTCGTGCGGTACATACATGAGTGCCGTCCCGAAGTCGAACACGCAAGCCTCACAGACGCCATGGCGTGCCTCGGCATCGAATGGGACGGCGTGGCACACACATCCATTGCCGACACCATCGGCTGCATGAAGGTATGGGCAAAGCTCTTCCCCAACTATTACATCGAGACCGGCGCCGCCGATCCCGATCCCGAGGACGGGCACACCGCCAGGATCCCCGGCTATGACGCCGACAACGACGAGAACGAGGACGACGAGGAAGAGTCAAAGCTCGACCCCTCCGAGCGTTCGACCCTGTTTGACATCGACCTTTACGCACTTGCGGCCGACGACGGCTCTGACGACGAGGCTGACGACGGCAAAGAAGATAACGAGGGCAAGAAAGACGACGCCGAAGCCGACTGATGCGGCACGGCAAGGAAGGAAGCTATCAATGAGTGAGACCGAAAGACGCCCCGGCGCCGCCGAGACCTCGGCAGCCGCGGCAGATGACGCAAGATTCACCCTGCTAACAACGGCACGCGACAACGCCGAGGGCGCGTTTATCGAAAGCGTGCTGCGCGGCGAAAATATCCCGTATATCACACGCCCGCACTCGCGCGAAAGCTGGAACCGCGTCATGATGGGCTTTGACCTCGGCGGCATCGACTTTTTCGTGCCCGAGGATATCCTTGACGACGCGGCTGCTCTGCTTGCCCCTGCGGATGATGCGGAGGAGTGCGCCGACACCGACGACGGAGAGAACGAATAATGTCAGAATTCAGAGAAATACTGCTTTGCAAGTACGGTGAGATCTGCCTCAAGGGCGCAAACCGCAGCTATTTTGAAACGCTTCTCAGCCGCGAGCTGAAATACCGCCTTCAGCAGGTGGGCAAATACCGCGTCATAAAGGGCAGAAGCCTTGCACGCATAGAACCGGAGGATGATTCCTCCGACATGGACGCCGCATGGCGCGTTGCGATGCACACCTTCGGCATCATCGCCGTCAGCCGCTCGGCATATGCCGAAAAGGAGATAGGCGAGCTTTGCCGCACCGCGGTCGAATATCTTTCGGATACGCTCTCGGCTGCCCGCACCTTCAAGGTCGAAGCACGCCGCGCCGACAAGAGCTTTCCCCTGCACTCGCAGCAGATATGCGAGGAGATAGGCGCAGCGATACTCGGCAACTATCACAACCTTAAAGTGGATGTGCATCACCCCGACGTGACCGTTATGTGCGAGGTCCGCGAGGAGGGCGCATACATCACCGCAGGGCAGCAGCACGCCGCCGGAGGGATGCCCGTCGGCTCGAACGGCAAGGGGCTGCTCCTGCTCTCGGGCGGCATAGATTCACCCGTTGCGGGATGGATGATGGCAAAGCGCGGACTGGAGATCCAGGCCATCCACTTTGTCTCCCCGCCGTACACCTCCGAGCGCGCCAAGCAGAAGGTCATCGACCTGGCGCAGAAGATGTGCTCCTAC
>CAJLZE010000009.1 GCA_905210995.1 uncultured Anaerotruncus sp. | reverse complement strand
AACTCCAACATAATCGGCTCCGGCAAGGCACACAGCAAGCGCGCAGCCGAGCAGGAGGCAGCGCGTCAGGCTCTGGAGCTTTTCGGCGAGCTTTGATGATACGGGCTGTCGGCGATAATGCGGCAGCCCTTTTGCAATTCACGGAGGAGGTCATCGCGCTCCGCATCCGCCGGACGGCACGGCGGGGTGCGATACCGGGACGGTTATTATGATGAGTGAGAGATATTTTCGCCTGCCGCTCGGCAGGCTTGAAACAAATTGCTATACGGTCGATCGCCGCGGTCATAGATCCCGGCGACGAGCCGGGAGCCGTTGAAAAATTACTTGAGGACAAAGGGCTGCGCGCGGGCGCGGTTCTCATCACGCACGGGCATTTCGACCATGTCGGTGCGGCGCGCGCTCTGAATGAGAAATACGGCTGCCCCGTGTGGCGCTCCGATAAGGATTCAAAGCTGCCGCAGCCGCTGGCAGGCGACGGGTTTTACACAGAGCTTTACGGGGACGGCGACACTGTCGCGGTCGGCAAAATGGAGTTCCGTGTCATCGCAACGCCGGGCCACAGCATGGGCTCTGTCTGCCTTGTGTGCGGCGATCTGCTTTTTACCGGCGATACGCTTTTTTGCGGCTCCTGCGGCCGTACCGATTTTCCCGGCGGCTCGGCTGCGAAAATGGCCGGGAGCCTTGCGGTGCTCGCCGCGCTGCCGGGCAATTATACCGTTCTGCCCGGTCACGGTCCCGTGACCGACCTTGATACCGAGCGGGCGTGCAATCCGTTTATGAAAACGGCGGAGGCGAAAAAGTGAGGCACATAAACATTCCGGTCTTCATACCGCACCTCGGGTGCCCGAACAACTGCGTTTTCTGCAATCAGCGCACGATATCGGGAACGCGGGAATTTCACGAGGAGGAGGCGCGCGGCATAATAGAACGTGCGCTTGCCACCGTACCCGCCGACAGCGATGTTGAGATCGCGTTTTTCGGCGGTTCGTTTACGGGGATCGACCGCGGGCTGATGCTGAGGCTGCTTTGCCTTGCGGACGAATATATCGCCGACGGCAGAGTGCGCACGCTGCGCTGCTCGACACGCCCCGACTATATTGACGGTGAAATACTCGATATCCTTGCTGCCCACCGTATGACGACGGTAGAGCTCGGCATACAGAGCACTTCAGACAGTGTGCTTGCGGCGTGCCGCCGCGGGCATACCGCAGCCGATTCCGAGCGCGCCTGCCGCGCGGTGAAGGCGGCGGGGATGAAGCTCGTCGGTCAGATGATGACGGGGCTGCCCGGTGCCGACAGTGCGAGCGAGACAGCGACTGCGCGCGACATATGCGCATGGGGCGCGGATGCGGCGCGGGTGTACCCGACCGTCGTGTTCCGCGGAACCGAGCTCGAGGCAATGGCTGCGGCGGGCGGCTATGAGCCGCTCGACTACGATACGGCTGCGGAGCGCACGGCGTCGGTGCTCGACGTTTTCGACCGCGCCGGTGTGCCTGTCATACGCGTGGGGCTTTGTGCGGGAGAGGGGCTCACCTCGCCCGACACCGTTGCGGGCGGAGCGAATCACCAGGCGATGGGCGAACTTGCGATGGGCGAGCTTTTCTACCGCCGCATATGCAAGGCCGCCGACGATGCGGTCGCATCCTTTGACGCGCCGCTTGCCGGCAGGACCATGACCGTGTGGGTGCGCAGCGGCGGCACGTCGTGTGCCGTGGGGCAGAAAAGACGCAATATACGGCGGCTCACGGAAAAATATTGCACTCCGGGCGGCATAAATCGTGTAATTGTGCTTGAAAGTTGCGGGCTTTTCGGTTATAATATAAAAATAAGCATTAATTAATTATAATTATCTTTTTTCGCGGCTCTGCCGCGTTACTGCACGTAAGATCAACAACGGAGGCGTCTTTTGTACCTTAAGCAACTTGAGCTTCAGGGCTTCAAATCCTTCCCCGACCGCACAAAGCTGACCTTCGGTCACGGCGCTACGGTCATTGTGGGACCGAACGGAAGCGGAAAATCAAATATTGCCGACGCAATGCGCTGGGTGCTTGGCGAGATATCGTCAAAAAGCCTGCGCGGCACCAAGATGGAGGATATCATCTTCGGCGGTGCCGACAGCCGCAAGCCGATGGGATATGCGGAGGTGTCGGTCACCTTTGACAACACCGCAAAGACAGGCAGGATAGATTGCCCTTACGACGAGATCACCGTCACGCGGCGTTACTACCGCAGCGGCGACAGCGAATACTTCATAAACCGCAAGGAGGTTCGCCTGCGCGACGTCTATGAGATGTTTCTCAATACCGGCGTCGGACGAGACGGTTACTCCATAATCGGTCAGGGGCGGATCGCCGACATCGTCTCCCGCAAGAGCGATGAGCGGCGCGGCATATTCGAGGATGCCGCGGGCATTGCGAAATACCGTCATAAAAAGAACGAGGCGGAGCGTCGGCTTGCCGCGACTCAGGACAACATGGAGCGCGCGCAGGATATCATAGACGAGATATGCGGGCGGCTCGGTCCTCTTGAGCGCGAATGCGTAAAAGCAAAAAGATATCTTGAATATACGGCGATAAAAAAGAAAGCCGATGTTCAGCTCTGGCTCTACGATACCGACAATCTGCGCCGCGAGATAGCCAAAAGCGAGGACGAGCTCAAGCTTGCCGCGCACGAGCTTGACGCCGTGTCTGAAACGCTTGAAACGCTTGAGGCACAGAACGAGCATCTCGGCGAACTGTCGAGGTCGAGCAAGGCGGAGTCGGAAAAGCTCCTCGGCGAGATCAAGGAACGTACCCGTCAGAACTTTGCGCTTGAAAGCGAGATCAAGGTGACGGAAAACAACCTCCGTCACACGGAATCCGCTCTTTCGGCGGCGTGTGCCGCCGAAAAGACACAGCGTTCGCTTGCCGAGAGCGAAAAGGCGACGGCAGAATCGCACCGCGCGCGGGCGCTCGAGAGCGCGGGGAGCCTTAACGGGCTTGTCGGCGCCGAAAAGCGCGAGCGCGATGCGGCAGACAAAGCCGAAAAGGACGCTGCGGCGCTTGAGGACGCGATAGCGACGGCTTTTGACGAGATCGTGCGTGCGCAGTCGGACGACGCGGACGCCGCGGCGAGGCTTGAGCTTATCGGGCGCTCCAAAAACGAAGGAGCGGACAGAAAAGACGCAGCGGCAAAAGAGATAGCCGACTATGAGCGTGCGGCAGCCGCTCTTTCCGCCGAATGCGCGGCGACCGAGCAGACCGTTGCGGGATACGATGCCGAGACGGCAAAGCTTGCGGCAGCCGACACGCTGAGCCGTGCGCTTGCCGCGCTGAGACAGCGCAGCGAAAACGGAACGGCAGTGCTCTCCGGGCTGCGTGCCGAGTGCGACGCTCTTTCGAGACAGGCGGAAACGCTTCGCCGCATGGAGGAGCATTTCGAGGGCTATAACAACAGCGTGCGTCATGTCATGCAGTGCTGCGCCGACGGCAGGCTTTCGGCTGCGGGCGGCTGCGGCAGGATATACGGTCCCGTATCGAAGCTGATAGAGGTCGGCGGCGAATATGTGACCGCCGTCGATACCGCTCTCGGAGCGGCGATACAGAACATCGTCGTTGACGATGAGGACACCGTAAAGGCGGCTATCGAATGCCTGAAGCGCGACCGCGCGGGGCGTGCGACCTTCTGTCCCGTGTCGGCGGTAAAGGGCTACGGCGGCTCGGTGACGCGCGAGATGACCGAAGCGGCGCGCTGCCGCGGGTATGTCGGCGTTGCGTCGGAGCTTGTAAAGTACGACCCCAAATTCACCGATGTCATATCCTCTCTGCTCGGCAGAACGGTGGTGTTCGACAATCTTGACAACGCCATTGCGATGAGCCGTGCGCTGAGATATTCGGTGCGCGCCGTAACGCTTGACGGGCAGCAGATAAACCGCGGCGGTACGTTCACCGGCGGCTCGGTGAGGACCGGCAGCGGGATACTCACACGTGCGGATGAAATAAAAAAATTGACCGCCGAGCTTGCGGACAGGCAGGCAAAGGCGGAGAAGTCCGCCGCGGCGCTTGCCGCGATAGCGGAGGAGATAAAAAACAAAGAAGCGGAGCTGGCATCGAACAGCGATTCGCAAAAGCTGATAGGCACGCTGCGCGCCGCCGAGGCCGCGCGGCTTGAAAAGCAGAAGGCGGGGCTTGATGCTGACCGCACGCTCATAGAGCGCCTGCGTTCCGATCTTTCGGGCATCGAAGGAGAGGCAGAGCGGTGTGATGAGGAGATAAAAAGCCTTGAAGCCGAAAGGCGCTCGCTTGCTTCAAAGATCAGCGAGCTTACGGCTTACCGTTCCGACCGTGAGGCGGAGCGCGGAGCACTGCTCAACGACCGCGACGCGCACTCACGCGAGGCTGCCGCGCTTGCGGTAAAGATATCCGAAACGCGCAAGGACATAGAGGCGGCAAACGCCATGGCTGCACTGTCGGAGGAAAAGATACGCACGCTCACTGCCGATGCCGAGACACAGGCACGCGCGGCGGACGAGGCGCGCTCCGCGATAGAGCGGCTGACCGCCGAGAAGACCGAAACGGCGCTCAGGCTCTCCGAGGGCGAGGCGGCTCTTGAAAAACTCAACCGCGAGAGGAGTAGCGCCGAGGATTCGGGCTTTGAGTTCGAGCGCAAGATAAACGAGCTGCGCAGGCTGATACGCGACAAGCAGGATCTGCGCGAGAGCGCGTCCGCCAACAAAATGCGCTGCGAGACAAGGCTCGAGCGGCAGAGAGCGGATATGGAGGCGCTCTCCGGACGTCTGTGGGAGGATCACGAGCTGACGCGCTCCGAGGCGCTTGAGCTCGGATATCCCGCGATAACCGAAGAGGAGCGCCCCGCAGTCGCGGCGACGCAGACGGAATACCGCAACAAGATAAGAAACATCGGCTCGGTCAACACCGGCGCGCTCGACGAATACAACGAGGTGCGCGCGAGGTATGACGACCTCACGGCGCAGATGGCTGATCTCACCAAGGCGAAAAACGAGCTTGAGGGGATCATATCCAAGCTTGAGACCGAAATGAAGAACGCCTTCACCGAGTCGTTCGACAAGATAAACGAAAACTTCTGCCGCACGTTCTCCGAGCTTTTCGGCGGCGGTTCGGCGCAGCTTTCGCTGACCGACCCCGACCATGTGCTCGAGAGCGGGATAGAGATAAAGGCGGCGCCTCCCGGCAAGATAATCAAGTCGCTCATGCAGCTTTCGGGCGGCGAGCAGGCCTTCGTTGCCATAGCGCTTTTCTTTGCGATACTTCAGGTAAACCCCACGCCGTTCTGCATCCTCGACGAGATAGAGGCGGCGCTTGACGAGGTGAACGTCGAACGTCTTGCCGAGTATATCAAGAGATATTCCGACGGCACACAGTTCATAATGATAACCCACCGCCGCGGTACGATGAACGCCGCCGACCGTATTTACGGCATAACGATGCCGGAGCACGGTATTTCGAACGTCTTTGAGCTTGACGTGGCGGAGATCAGCAAACAGAAGGGAAGTAAATGGGATGGGCTTTTTGAGTAAGCTGCGCGAGGGTCTGGGCAAGACCCGCAGCGCACTGATGGGCGGCATCGAATCGGTGATGCGCTCGTTTGTGAAGATAGACGAGGATTTTCTCGAAGAGCTTGAGGAAATACTTATCACATCCGATGTCGGAGTGGGCGCGAGCGAGGAGATAATCGACGAGCTGCGCGAGCGCATACGCGACGACCGCATAAAAACGCGCGACGACACTATGGCGGCGTTGCGTGAGATAATATCCGGTATGATAGGCGAGAGCGAGCCGTTGCACCTTGACACAAAGCCGTCGGTGATACTTGTCATCGGCGTCAACGGCGCGGGCAAAACGACCTCCGTCGGTAAGATATCGGCACGTCTCAAAGCCGAGGGCAAGAGAGTGGTCGTGGCTGCCGCCGACACCTTCCGTGCCGCGGCGATAGATCAGCTTGCCGTGTGGTGCGACAGGGCGGGCGTCGAGCTCGTGAAGCAGAGCGAGGGCTCGGATCCCGCAGCCGTCGTTTACGATGCGGCAAACTACGCGCGCGCCAAGGGCGCCGATGTGCTGATAGTCGATACCGCGGGAAGACTGCACAACAAAAAGAACCTTATGAACGAGCTTGCCAAGATAAACCGCGTCATCGACCGCGAGCTGCCCGGCGCGTCGCGCGAGAACCTGCTCGTGCTTGATGCAACGACGGGGCAGAACGCCATCATCCAGGCGAAGGAATTCGGCGAGGCGGCAAACATCACGGGGCTGGTGCTCAACAAGCTTGACGGCACGGCAAAGGGCGGCATCGTGCTGTCGATACGCCGCGAGCTCGGGCTGCCGGTGAAGTTTATCGGCGTCGGTGAAAAGATCGACGATATGCAGCCGTTTGACGCTGAGGAGTTTATTGACGCGCTTTTCCCGGAAGCGTCTGACAAGGAGTAAGTGTAATGAAACTGAAAATACTGATAGCGACCCGCAACCGCGGCAAGCTTGCAGAGCTTGAGAGGCTTCTCTCGGTCTATATAGACGGAGCGGAGCTTACGCTCCTCACGCTCGACGATGTGGGCTTTACCGGAGAGATCGTCGAGAACGGCGCAACGTTTGCCGAAAATGCAATGATAAAGGCAAAGACGGCGGCGGATTTCTCGGGACTTATCTCTGTCGGCGATGACTCGGGGCTTTGCGTTTACGCTCTTGACGGCGAGCCGGGGGTGCTTTCCGCCCGTTATGCGGGAGAGGGACACGACGATGCGGCAAACAACCGCAAGCTGCTTGAAAAGCTGAAGGGCGTTTCATACCGCGACGCTGCGTTCGTTTGCGATATGGCGTGCGTTTTCCCCGAGGGCTGCGGGCTTGATGGCGAGCCCATCGAGGTCGAGGGCAGATGCGAGGGCGAGATACTCTGCAATCCGCGCGGTGAGGGCGGCTTCGGGTACGATCCGCTTTTCTGGTACGACGAGTACGGAGAGACCTTTGCCGAGCTTTCGCAGGACGACAAGAACGCGATAAGCCACCGCGGTGTCGCAGCGGCTAAGCTGTGCCATATGATATCCGAACGCATCGCCGCCGCAGAGAATACCGAAACGGAAGAAAATAAATAAAAACGGGAAATAAAATGAAACTTACATCAAAACAGCGGGCGCAGCTGCGTTCGCTTGCAGCCGATATCCCGACGATCATGCAGATCGGCAAGGACGGCATCGGCGAAAACCTTATAAAGACCGTAGGAGATGCGCTTGAGGCGCGCGAGCTTATCAAGCTCTCGGTGCTCGAAAGCTGCGGCGAGACTCCGCGCTCGGCGGCCGAGGCGCTTGCCGGGGCGACGGGAGCCACCATCGTTGCCACCATCGGGCGCAAGCTGATCCTTTACCGCGAATCGGCAACGCGCAAGACGATAGAGCTGCTATGAACGGAGAAATGACCGTTGCCAATCCCTTCGGGATGCGGCGCATCGGTATTTACGGCGGTACGTTCGCACCGCCGCACAACGGGCATGTGGCAGCCGCACGGGCGTTCCTTTCGCAGATGCGGCTCGACTATCTTTATGTGATCCCGGCATTTCTGCCGCCGCACAAGCGGCTCGACTTTATTGACGATCCTGCAGACAGGCTGCGTATGTGCGAGCTTGCCTTCGGCGGAATCGAAGGAGTCATCGTCAGCGATGCAGAGCAGAGGCGCGGCGGAAAGAGCTATACCGTTGACACCCTGCGCGAGCTTTCGGCGCCGGACACACGACTTTTTCTGCTGTGCGGCACCGATATGATGCTGACGCTCGACACGTGGCATGAGGCGCCAGAGATATTCAGGCTCTGCTACCCCATCTACATACGCCGCGAGAGCGACGAGTCGCTTGACAGGCGTATAGTTGCCAAGGTCAGCGAATACAAAGAAAAATACAACGCCGTGGTGCGCCGCGTCGTGACGCCGCCGATAGAGATATCATCGACCGAGGTCAGACGTGCCGCCGCTGCGGGCAAAAGCCTTGCGGGGCTGGTACCTCCCGCCGTCGAAGCGTACATACGCGAGCACGGTCTTTACGGAGCGCCGCCCGCGGCGATAAAGTGAGGGAGTGTCGGATATGTGCGAAAAAAATTGCACCGCAACTGCCGTGACAGACGAGACGCTTGACAGTCTGCGTGAGCAGATACCTTCCGTGCTGTCGCCCAAACGCGCTGCACACGTTATGGGAGTCGAGAGAATGGCGGTGCGCCTCGGTGAGCTTTTTACACCGGGCGAGGACGATATCCGCCTTTTGCGCGGCGCCGCGCTCCTGCACGACATAACAAAAGAGCTTTCCGCCGATGAGCACGCCGCGATAATGCGTGCGCACGGCGTCGAGCCGACGGAATACGACATGATGTCGCCGAAAACGCTGCACGCGCGTACCGCGGCATTGCTGATACCCGACAGATATCCGCAATTTGCCGACCCGCGCCTGATCTCGGCGGTGCGCTGGCATACAACGGGGCGCGAAGGAATGACGGTATACGACAAGATAATTTATTTTGCCGATTATATCGACGACACGCGCACATACGACGACTGTGTAAAGCTGCGCGGGCTGTTTTTCGGCGCGGAGCCGGAAAAGATGGATGCCGACGCGCGCATGAGGCATTTTGACAGGCTCATCGTCATGTCGTTCGATATGACGCTTGCCGAGCTTGTCGGCAAGGGCAGTCTTATCAGCGCCGACACCGTGAACGCAAGGAATTTCATTCTCTGCGGACTCAAAAACAGGTAAACATCCGAAAGGAGACAAATAAAATGAGCATCGAACTTAAATTTGCGGCAGACGGAACGCCGGATCCCCGCTCTCTTGCGGAGGAGATATACCATGTGCTTGACGCACACCGCGGCGAGGATATTGCCGTTCTGCGCGTCGGCGAAAAGATCGACATAACCGAATACTTTGTGCTGTGCACCGCGCACGCCACCACGCACGTCCGTTCGCTTACGGATGAGGTCGAATTCAAGCTCGGCGAGGCAGGCGTCAAGCCCTTTGCCTCGGAGGGCAGAGGAGACAAAAATTCGTGGATGGTGCTTGACTACGGCACCGTTATGGTACACATCTTCACTCGTGACGCACGTGAATTCTATAATCTTGACAAACTTTACTCCGACACCGAAAAGGTCGAGGTCGCACCGCGTGTCGCGCCCGACAGTGCGGAATAACGGGAGAGCATCATGAAATACGATTATCTGGCAATTGAGAAAAAGTGGCAGGAAAAATGGGAGGCGGCAGGCGTTTTTCGCGCGCTTGACGAAAAGGAAGCCGGCGGAAAGCCCAAATTTTATGCGCTCGTCGAGTTCCCCTATCCGAGCGGAGCGGGAATGCACGTCGGTCACATAAAAGCATATTCGGGTCTTGAGGTCGTGTCGCGCATGCGCCGTATGCAGGGCTACAACGTCCTTTTCCCGATGGGCTTTGACGCCTTCGGTCTGCCCACCGAAAACTATGCGATAAAGACAGGTATGCACCCGCGTGCCGTCACCGACAAAAACATTGCAAAATTCACGCAGCAGCTCAAGCGCGTCGGATACGGCTTTGACTGGGGACGCGTCATTGACACGACCGACGAGGATTACTACCGCTGGACGCAGTGGATATTCCTCAAAATGTTCGAGGCGGGGCTTGCCTTCCGCGATACCGCGCTCGTCAACTACTGCCCGACCTGCAAGGTCGTGCTCTCGAACGAGGATTCTCAGGGCGGCAAGTGCGACATCTGCCACAGCGACGTTGTGCAGAAGTCAAAGGACGTCTGGTATCTGCGCATAACGAAATACGCCGACCGCCTGCTTGAGGGACTGAAGGAAGTCGATTATCTGCCCAATATCAAGCAGCAGCAGATCAACTGGATCGGCAGATCCGAGGGCGCGTTCGTCAACTTTGGCATCGCCGGTAAGCCCGACGAAAAGCTGCGCATATACACCACGCGTCCCGATACTCTGTTCGGCGTTACCTTCATGGTCATGGCTCCCGAGCATCCGATGATAGACAAATATGCCTCAGAGATCGCCAACATGGACGAGGTGAAGGCATATCGCGCCGAATGCGCCAAAAAGACCGAGTTCGAGCGCACTCAGCTCGTCAAGGACAAGACAGGCGTCCGCCTTTCCGGGCTCTCCGCCGTCAATCCGCTCACGGGCAAGGAGATACCCATCTACATCGCCGATTATGTCATGATGGGCTACGGCACCGGCGCGATAATGGCTGTTCCCGCGCACGATCAGCGTGACTGGGAGTTCGCCCACAAGTTCGGCATTGACGTCATTGAGGTCATAAAGGGCGGAGACGTTGAAAAGGAAGCATATGCCGGCGACGGAGAGATGATCAATTCCGGCTTCCTTAACGGATACAATAACAAAAAGGATTCCATCCGCCGCGCGGTAGAGGAGCTTGAAAAGCTCGGCGCGGGCGAGGGCGGCGTTCAGTACAAGATGAAGGACTGGGCGTTCAACCGTCAGCGTTATTGGGGCGAGCCGATACCGATCGTGCACTGCCCGAAGTGCGGCATGGTGCCCGTGCCTTATGACGAGCTGCCGCTGAAGCTCCCCGATATGAAGGAATTCGCACCGGGACAGAACGGCGAGTCGCCGCTGGCGCGCATACCCGAATTCGTTCACTGCAAGTGCCCGAAGTGCGGCGGCGACGCACGCCGCGAGACCGACACCATGCCCCAGTGGGCGGGTTCGTCGTGGTACTTCCTCCGCTATGTCGATCCGCATAACCCCAAATGCCTTGCCGATTACGACAAGCTGAAATACTGGATGCCGGTCGACTGGTACAACGGCGGCATGGAGCACGTCACGCGTCATATGATCTATTCGCGCTTCTGGCACAAGTTCCTTTACGATATCGGCGTCGTCCCCTGCGACGAGCCGTATGCCAAGCGCACCGCACAGGGGCTCATACTCGGTCCCGACGGCGAAAAAATGTCAAAGTCTAAGGGGAACGTGGTCGATCCCAATACGGTCGTTGACGCCTACGGCGCAGACGTGCTGCGCACATATGTTCTCTTTATGGGCGACTATACGGCAGCCGCTCCATGGTCCGAAAACGGCGTCAGAGGCTGCAAGAGATTCCTTGAAAGAGTTGCGGACCTGCCCGGAATGGTGAAGGGAACAGGCGCGACCACAGAGCTTGAAGCGTCTGTACACAAGGCGGTAAAGAAAGTCACCGACGACTACAACAGTCTCAAGTTCAACACCGCTATTGCCACGCTCATGGGGCTTCTCAACGAGTTATTTGCCGTCGGTTCGCTCACAAAGGACGAGCTCATGACATATATCAAGCTGCTCTCTCCCGTTGCGCCTCACCTCTGCGAGGAGATAAACGAAAAGCTCGGCGGAAAGACGATGCTCGCCGTCTCCGAATGGCCCGAATATGACGAGTCGAAAACGATAGACGCCACGGTCGAGCTTGCGGTGCAGATAAACGGCAAGGTGCGTTCGACCGTAAAGCTGCCGCTCGACTGCCCGCGCGACGAAGCGCTTGCCGCAGCCAAGGCAGACGAGCGTATTGCCGCCGCTATCGCGGGCAAGACGATAGTCAAGGAGATCACGGTGCCGAACAAGATAATAAATATCGTGGTCAGATAAGTAAATTTCACAGCGGGTCGTGCCGGACGGTGCGCCCGTAACAGGGCAAGGAGAGCCGAACCGTGAGGGCGAGGCTCTCCTTACCTTGCGGAAAGGTTTTCATGTTGGATACGACAAAGCTGAAAAAATATCTCGGTGACGCACGCTTCTGGCGCGACATAGCCAGGCTGGCGCTGCCGATAGCCCTGCAGAATCTGCTTTCAAGCTCGTTTTCACTCGTTGACACCCTTATGGTCGGCCAGCTCGGCGACACGCCGCTTGCCGCCGTGGGAATGGCGGGTCAGTTCGGGTGGTTCCTGTCGATGATACTCTTCGGGATGACATCGGCGCTTACGATGTTCGTTTCGCAGTATTGGGGCGCGCATGATATAAAGTCGATACATAAGGTCTACGGCATAGCGCTTGCGATAGCGCTCGGAGTTGCGGGCGTATTCACGATAGCGGGCGCGGCATTCCCGCGCGGCGTGGTGTGGATATTCAACCGCGAGGCGGATGTGCTTGACGTGGGCGCGCAATATCTGTCGATCGCGGCATTTTCGTACCCCGCGATAGCGCTCAACTATGTCTTTATGGGCGTGCTGCGCTCGACCGAGCGCGTAAAGCTGCCGCTTTACGCCACGCTCGTCACGACGCTTCTCAACGCCGGGCTCGACTATGCGTTCATATTCGGTTTTGGGTTCATTCCGGCGATGGGGGCGCGCGGAGCCGCTATCGCGACCGTCATATCTGCATGGCTCTCGCCGCTCATCACGTTTGCGGTGTCGCTTATTGAAAAAAATATGCTGATAGCACCCATTCGTGAGATCTTCGGTTTTGACGGCGATTTCGTCCGCGTGTTCCTGCGCCGTGCGCTGCCGGTCGTTGCCAACGAAACGCTCTGGGGTGCGGGAACGCTTGTTTTCAATATCATTTTTGCCAACCTCGGCTCGGGCAACTACGCTGCCGTTACCATAATGCGCACGTTTGAGAGCATTGCCTTTGTCTTTTTTGTGGGGCTCGGCAGTGCGTCAAGCGTTATCGTCGGCAAATCGGTCGGCGCCGGGGATATAACTGCCGCAGTGCGCGATTCGCGCCGCTTTGCGGTGCTCGTGCCGTCGTTTTCGCTGCTGCTCGGAGCGGTTATCATCATTTTCAGGCGTCCGATCGTCGGTGTGTTCGATCTCGGCGGCACCATAACCGCCGAAACGCTCAATACGGCAGTATGGATACTTTCGATATATGCTGCCGAGATGGCGATACGGAATATCCCTTACATAATGATATGCGGCATTTTCCGTCCGGGCGGAGAAACAAAGATGGGTATGAAGTTCGACCTTCTGTTTTTGTGGTGCGTTTCGCTGCCCGCAACGCTTATCGCGGCGTTTGTTCTCAGGCTGCCGTTTCCGGCGGTGTTTGCGACAATGTATATAGCCGAGGACTGGCTCAAGGCGGTATTTTGCGTGCGTTACTTCCTCACCGAGAGGTGGCTGAAGCCTGTTACGGAGGAGGGCGTCGCGGGACTTGAAGCATACCGTGCGGCACGCGATGCAGACCGTGACACCGGGACGGCGACAAGGTGAAAGTTTTTTTCGGAATATTCCGAAAAAAAGCAAGAAAACTATTGCAATTCGGGCGTAAATGTGATATCATATACAGGTATGAAGAATCGGTGTGCGTGAACTCTCAGGCGTGTGCCGCAGCTTCATGATCACAAGGGGAGGTGAATATTTTGGCGAACATCAAATCAGCGAAAAAGCGCATAAAAGTCATTAAGGCTAAAACGCTTCGCAACAAGATGGCACACAATCAGCTTCGCACCGTTATCAAGAAGTATTATGCTGCCGTTGAGTCCGGCGACAAGGAAGCCGCGAAGAGCGCATATCTGCTTGCCGTAAAGAAGGTCGATCAGGCTGCTGCGCACGGTATCATCCACAAGAATGCTGCCGCGCACAAGAAGAGCCAGTTCACAAAGGCCCTCAACGCAATGGCGTAAGCCACGGCAATTATATATCTGTCGATGCCCGGCAGAATCCAAAAAGAAAAGGAACGCAAGTCGTGCTTGCGCCTTTTCTTTTTTTATTGCTTTTTTATTACCGCCACGGGACGGTGAGCGCCGTCACCTTCCGACGCGCTGCGTCATATATTGACATTGGGAGGCAAACGCTCCGAGTCATAAAAAGAAAGGACGGTAAGCACGGTGCGAAGCATAGCGGTCTTTCCGACTCTCACGGCGGCAGAGCAGGCGCGGAGGGCGCTCGCGGCTGCGGCGATACAGGGCGAAACGGTCAAGGTGGATTCGTCGCGCACGAGGCGCGGCTGCTCATGGGGAGTAGCCTTTCCCGCCGTGCAACTGCGGAATGTCATGACGGTGTTTGCAAATGCCGGAATTAAGACGAGGGAGATACTGAGATGATGGTCTATCTTGATAACGCCGCAACGACATTCCCGAAGCCGAGCGAGGTGAGCGGCGAGGTCTGCCGCTGTATGCGTGAATACGGCGGCAACCCGGGGCGCGGTGCGCATCCGATCGCAATGGCGGCAGCCGAAAAGGTCTACGAGTGCCGCGAACGACTCTCCGATTTTTTCGGTGCGCCGGGTGCGGGCAGTGTTATAATGACGCCGGGCGCAACTTTTGCGCTGAATCTTGCGATAAAGGGGCTGATCCCGCCCGGCGACCGCGCGCGCGGAGAGCGGATGCACATCATAATATCCGATCTCGAGCATAATTCCGTAAGGCGTCCGGCTGAGAGGCTGCGCCGTGACGGGCTGGCGGATATTTCGGTATTCCGTACCGAAGCTGCACGGGGCGGTGCGCGTCCCGGGGAGACGACGAGGGCGGTCGCCCGACTGATAAACCGCCGCACAAGGGCTGTCATATGTACCGCAGCCTCAAATGTCTGCTCTGTGCGGCTCCCGCTTGCCGAAATAGGCGCGCTCTGCCGACGTCGCGGACTCGTTTTCATTGTTGACGGCGCGCAGGGTGCGGGGCACTTCCCGATAAACATGAAGGAGCAGAGCATCGACGCGCTGGCACTGCCTGGGCACAAAGGGCTTTACGGACCGCAGGGCAGCGGGGCCCTGATACTCGGCGGGAGATATATGCCGACGCCGCTTATCGAGGGCGGCAGCGGGGCGATGTCGTTTGACCCGGAAATGCCTCCCGATCCGCCCGAAAAATATGAGGCGGGAACACTTGACGTTCCTGCAGCGGCGGGGCTTTGTGCCGGGCTTGAATTTGTCGGAAGGGTCGGCGTCGACGCCCTGCGGCGGCATGAGGAAGCACTTTTCGACTATGCCGTCGGGCGGCTCGGCGGATTGCGCGGTGTAAAGATCTGCGCTCCGTCGGCACGCGGGTCGGTGTTGAGCTTCAACCTTGCGGGCATACCATCCGACAGCGTTGCAAACGCGCTCGGAAAAGCCGGAATATGCGTTCGCGGCGGATTTCACTGCTCTCCGCTCGCACACGGCGCGCTCGGTACCGGTGAGTACGGCAGCGTGCGCGTGAGCTTCGGATATTTCAATACACGCTCCGATATCGACGCCATGTGCGACGCGCTCGCCGGTATAAGAGCGGAGTAAAAGGCAAACGGGCTGCATTGTGCGAAGCCGTATGGGAGGGGCTCTGCTTCTCCCGTAAATGAAATCCGTATATTCAACACCATATCGACCGTTTTAAACCGAAGAGCTGCCGCGCGGTGCGCGGCAGCTCAACTTTATTATTTTCTTTTTGGGGGTTCAGCGCGAGCAGTGCGCACATGAGGCACAGTCGGGGAACACCTTGTGGTCGTATTCGATGCCGTTTTTGTCGTAATAATCCTTTATGGCAGCCTTAATGGCTTCCTCGGCAAGCACCGAACAGTGTATCTTGTGCGCGGGCAGACCGTCAAGAGCCTCGGTCACCGCTTTGTTCGTAAGGGTGAGTGCCTCTGAGAGGGGCTTGCCCTTTATCAGTTCTGTCGCCATTGAGCTCGATGCGATCGCCGAACCGCAGCCGAAGGTCTCAAACTTTACGTCGGTGATGATATTGTTGTCTATCTTAAGATATATTTTCATTATGTCGCCGCATTTGGCGTTGCCGACCTCGCCTACGCCGTCGGCATTCTCGATCACGCCCACATTTCTCGGGTGCATGAAGTGATCCATAACCTTTTCACTGTAAAGAGCCATTTTATCTGATTCCTTTCACTATATACGTTTGTGTTTTCGTTTGCCGTTTACCGTTATCTTATCAGAGCAGGAAGGGCTTCTCGCCTGTGCATTTTTCTCTCCAGAGGGGAGACATATTGCGCAGATAATCGACCACCTCGGGGATAGCCTTGAGCATATAATCGACCTCTTCCACCGTGTTTGACTCGCAAAGCGACAGACGAAGCGAGCCGTGTGCCACTTCGTGCGGTCTGCCTATGGCAAGCAGGACGTGACTGGGGTCGAGCGAACCGGAGGTGCAGGCAGAGCCGGACGACGCGCAGATACCGCGTGCGTCGAGCAGCAGCAGCAGGCTCTCGCCTTCTATGCCCTCAAAGCAGAAGTTCACGTTGCAGGGCAGGCGGTTTTCTTTGCTGCCGTTGAGAGAGGAGTGAGGGACCTTTTCGAGTCCCGCGATGAGCCTGTCGCGCAGAGCCGTCATATGCGCGGCGTTTTCTTCGAGGTGATCGCACGCCTCGTCGAGCGCAGCAGCCATGCCGACGATAGCGGGGATGTTCTCGGTGCCCGCGCGCTTGCCGCGCTCCTGCGCGCCGCCTTCGATGATGGGTGTGAGCAATATACCTTGTTTTGCGTAGAGGACGCCGATGCCCTTGGGACCGTGGAATTTGTGTGCCGAGAGCGAGAGCATATCTATATTCTGTGCTTTTACGTCAATAGGCAGGTGACCGACCGCCTGCACCGCGTCGGTGTGAAAGAGCACGCCCTTTGCGCGGCATACGGCGCCGATCTCGGCTATCGGCATTATCGAGCCGATCTCATTGTTGGCATACATGACCGTGACAAGGCAGGTGTCGGGACGGATCGCGGCGGCGACCTGCTCGGCGGTTATGTTGCCGCGTTCTCCGACGGGGAGCAGCTCTATCTCAAAGCCCTCTTTTCTGAGCTTTTCAAGCGTATGAAGCACCGCGTGGTGCTCGAACGCCGTTGATATTATATGCTTTTTGCCTTTCTTTTCACCGAGGCGCGCTGCTGAAATGATAGCCTGATTGTCCGCCTCGCTTCCTCCGGAGGTGAAGGTTATCTCGCGCGGCATACATCCGAGCCGGCGTGCAATGCGCTCGCGGGCATCGGACAGCGCCTCTGCTGCCTTTTGACCCACGCTGTGCAGGCTCGAGGGGTTGCCGTAGTACGTCTCCATGTAGGGGAGCATCGCGTCAATGGCGGTGCGGCTCATTTTTGTGGTCGCCGAATTGTCTGCATATATCTGCATTTTCATGACTTCTTTCTTTTTGTATATTTTGCGGCGGGAGCGTTCATGCGGGCTGCATGCTCATTACCCACCTGACTTGTAGGTTGATTGCATTATAGCATATAAATCCTACCTTGTCAATAGGTTATTGATGAATTTTTTCGATCTTTCCGACGTAAATTTCATTTCCCCGGTTGATCGAGAAGGTCGGCGAGCGTCACGCTGTCAAGATAACCGCATATCAGCTCGTTCAGCTTCTCCCACATCGGCAGTGTTTTGCAGCCGTCGGCACGGTCGCACCTGTTGGGGGAGCATTCAAGGCACGAGACCGGCGCTATCGAGCCTTCGGTGAGGCGCAGTATCTCACCGACCGAATAATCCTTTGCCGGTCGGTTGAGGCGGTAGCCGCCGCCCTTACCGCGCAGCGCGTCGACAAGTCCGGCTTTCGAGAGGACAGCCACTATACTTTCAAGGTATTTTTCGGATATGCCCTGATCTGCGGCGATCGTTCCGAGCGCGGCATATTCGCCTGCCGGTCGCTCGGCAAGCTCGAGCATGACGCGCAGGGCATACCGTCCCTTGGTCGATACAAGCATTGTTTTCATCTCCTTTTCATCCTATAAAGATACTATACTACAATTTTAGTGGGTAATTAAGGCATCAAATGAAAACAAATTGTTAAGGCTGAAGAAGTCGGAGGCACAGCATACGGTGGGACGTATATTTACGGTCGGTGTGGAAATACTTAAATCAAACCGTACAGGTCATCCTGCGTTCACGGCAGCGGACCGTACGGTGCGAATGGAGTTGAAAATGTCTTTGAAAAACGAAAACGGCAGATCTTTGGCGGCAGAGATCTACAAAAACACGAAAATGGGAGCCGATTCGATAACGGATCTTATCGGTCATGTAAAGGACGGGGAGCTGCGGCTTGAAATGACCGCAGAGCTTGACAGATACGAGGAGCTTGCCTCACGCGCCGCAAAGCTGACGCGCGAAAAGGGTGAGGAGCCCAAGGAAGAAGGAGCGCTCACGCGCGCCGCGGCAAAAATGAGCATGGCGGTGAATACGATGAGCGACCCGTCGGCGTCTCACATTGCCGAAATGATGATACAGGGCGCCGACATGGGCGTTACGGGGCTGCGGCGTGCGATAAGCGCCGAGGAGGAATGCCCGTCGCCCGACCGCGAGGCGATGGCGCTCGCAAAGGAGACGGTCAGCTTTGAAGAGGGGACCGTCGAAAAGCTGAAAGCGTTTCTCTGATGTGAAAACGTCGTATCGCCGCGGTACGCGGCGATACGACGTCCGGATATCCCGGTTATTTTTGTTCTTTCCGCTTCATCCGCTCAAGCTCCGCACGCATTGCCGAGAGCGTGGCTTCGGTCTTTTCGGCTGCGTCGAGTGCAGCGTCTATATCTGCGGCGTTGTCGGCTTCGAGCCTGAGCTTTTTGTAGCAGAGCCTGCCGAGTTTTGAGTATTCCTCGTCGAGCCGCAGCTCGGTGCTTTTTATTCTTATGCGCAGGGCTGCCGTGTCCCCGAGATTTATTGCTTCTTTGGTCACCTTATCGAAAAAACGTCCGGCGTCTGCCTTGAATTCCTGCCAGTCTGACATTGTTTTATCGTTCCTTTCCGAGTTACCTTATCTTTATTATACTCTACCGCGGCGGATATGTAAATATCAAAATGAAAAAAGGAGTTCCGAAAATGAACATAGGAAGTGAAAGCTATAAAAAATACGCCGACGCACACGCGCCGAAAAGCCGTGTCGTGCGGGATTCGCTGATGGCGTTCCTCATAGGCGGGCTCATCTGTGCGGTCGCCGAGGCGCTTAATCATCTTTGGAGCGCGCTCGGCATGAGCAGCGACGACGGCGGACTTTTGACCTCCGTCGTGCTGATATTCACGGCTGCGGTGCTGACCGCGTTCGGCGTGTTCGACGATATCGCAAAGGTCGCCGGCGCGGGCACTCTCGTGCCGATCACGGGATTTGCCAATTCAGTAGTTTCCGCCGCCGTTGACAGCCGCGATGAGGGCTTTGTGCTCGGTCTCGGGGCAAAGATATTCACCGTTGCGGGTCCCGTGCTGCTTTACGGCACGCTTGCGGGAGCTGTTTACGGCGTAGTGTATTGGGTCGTTACGCTTTTCATGTAAAAGCGTCGTTCAGCTGCCGAGCTTTGCCGATGCCGCCTTCTGCGCCGCCTCCGGAGAGGGGCAGAAGGCGGCGATGACGTATCTGCCGCTGACCGATATCGAAAAGCGGTTTTCGGTATCGGGAAATTCCCGCGCGAGCGCGTCGGCACGGCGGCAGCACATAAGTGCGACGTCCTGCGTCGAATCGGTGGATACGCATTCTAGCACCGCTATCTCAAACGGCATTTTCTTTGACGAGAGGAATATCGCCGCCGACGAGGTGAGGGCGTATGCCGGGTGCGCGGAGCCGTCTCCCCACAGCACTGCGGCAAGGTCGTCGTCAAGGCGGGCGGGGTCTCCTTCGGGAAGCGCCGAGGAATATACCGTCCCCGCGGGCGCTTCGCCCTGCGATGCCAGTGCCGCGTCAAGAAGCGTGTACACATCGGTATCGCGCGCGCAGGCGGCGAGCAACGAAAGCAGAAAAGCGAATATTACGGATACGGCGGACAGATACGGTGCCGCTCTTTTTTTCATTATATACCTCCGCGTGACGATATCATAGGGCATGATGCGCCATGCCCTACCGATCTTATGCCCGCGGGGGCTTTTTTATGTCATATTATCGCCCGATGCCCCAAAAAATCATAAATGCGTGCGTAAAATTGCGAAAACGGCTTGCTTTCACGCCCGTTTTGCAATATAATATAATTTGGTAAGTTGTGTGACCGCATTTTGTACGGACACACACCGGGAATGAGCCGGTAGATGTCGGCTTTTTCCGTTTTTATCCCGAAAGGAGCCATGTCATGAAAACGATAAAGACGGTTGGAACGGGCGAGCTTACGCTCAAGCCCGATGTTGTGCGTCTTTACATGACCGTTACCGGCGTTGCCGGGGATTACGAAGAGACCGTCCGTATGTCGGAAGAGGGCAGCGAGGCGCTGCGCGACTGCTTTTCGGAGGTCGGCTTTGAGAGAGACGACCTCAAGACCGTCGGTTTCAATGTGAATACCAAATACGAGAACCGCCGCGACGGCGGCAGCGGAGACTATGCGCGTGTGTTTGTGGGGTATGAGTTCGTTCACGAGCTGCGCATAGAATTCGATGCCGAAAGAGAAAAGCTCTCCTGCGTGCTCGGCGCGCTTTCGCGCTGCAGCGCGGTGCCCGAGTTCAGGCTCGAATATTCCGTGCGCGACAGAGAGGCGGCAAAGGCACGCCTGCTCGACCTTGCCGTTGCCGATTCGCGCACAAGAGCCGAACGGCTCGCAAGAGCTGCGGGCATCAAGGGCGCGCTTTCGGCGCAGACGATCGACTGTGCGGGAGAGGTGCCCGAGCTTTCCGTCCGCCCCGTCGGAAACATGATGCTCGCCAAATGCTGCGGCGGCATTGATGCCGGCATCACGCCCGAGGATATCACGGTGTCGGACACCGTGACGGTCGTGTGGCAGGCGGCAGACTGAGGGCTTACAATATCATCATTATCATCCGGAGGTTTTTCCCGTGCGTACATTGATCCAGAACGCATTTATTTTCAATTCCGATACGCGTTCGTTTTTCGAAGGCTCGGTGCTCATCGGCGAGCACGGCGGCAGGAATGGGAGGATAATCGAAGTCCTTCCCGAATCCAGACACGCCTATGCGCATCTGCCGACGTCCGACGCCCGCATTGACGCGGGCGGCTGCTGCATCCTGCCCGGCTTTGTTGACGTACACACTCACGGCCGAGTGTGCGAGGATTTTAATTTTTCCGATGCCGACGGTATGCGCCGCGCCGCGCGGTCGTATGCCGGAGTAGGTGTGACGTCGGTCTTTCCGACGCTTGCGTCGGCTCCGTTTGACGAGCTCTGCCGTGCCGCGGGGCTTATCCGCTCGCTTGAGGACGACACAGGAGGGGCGTGCTTTCTCGGCGTGCATCTTGAAGGGAGATATCTGAACCCCAAGCGCCGCGGGGCGCATAATCCGGAATATCTGGCTCCGTTGGCGCCCGACGAGCTCGACACGTTTATTGCGGCATCGGGGCTGCCCGCCCATATCACGGCAGCTCTCGAGCTTGACGAAAACGCATTTGCCCGCCGCGCGCTGGAGCTTGGCGCAACGCTCGGGCTCGGACACACTGATGCGACATACGCCGAGGCGTATTCCGCATGGGAAAAGTACGGTGTAAGCTTTACGCACCTTTACAACGCCATGCCGCAGATCCATCACCGCGAGGGCGGAGCGGCAGCGGCGGCGCTCATGAGCGGCGGTATGTGCGAGCTTATCTGCGACGGTCTGCACATTGCGCCGCATATGGTCAATTTCACGCTGCGCACCGTAGGTCTTGAAAGGCTTGTCCTCATAAGCGATTCGATGGCTGCTGCAGGTGCGCCGGACGGCGAGTATCTGATCGCGGGAACGCCCGCGCACGTTTCGGACGGCATTGCACGCACCCCCGAGGGCGCTCTTGCGGGAAGCACGCTCGACCTTCACCGCGCCGTCGAAAACCTTGCGTCCTTCTGCGGTATCCCGATAACGGACGCCGTCATTGCCGCCACAAAAAATCCCGCGGCGGAGGTCGGACTTGCGGGCGATGTGGGCGTTATCGCTCCCGGCGCACGTGCCGATATGCTTTTCTGCAATGTTGATGCGATAAATAAAAAAATAAGGATAGACCGCGTGTTTGTAGGCGGCAGGGAAGTGCTATGAAGCACTGTCTTACGTCTGCCGAAGCGCGCGACAGAGCGGACGATGCCGCGCGTGCCGCGCACGAGGCGCTTCGTGCGCCGGGAGTGAGGCTCACGCTGACTATCGGCGTCATATTCTGTATGCTTGCGACCGTTGCGGCGCTCACGATCCCCGAGGCGGCGGCATTTGTCGCAACGCTGCTGAGCGGGGGCGACGAGCTGCCCGCATGGGTCACGCCGGTCAGCTGCGCCGTGCTGCTTTTTACGGTATCTCCGATGTATGCGGGCTTTTTGCGGATGTGTGCCGGAGCGGCGGATGAAAAGAGGACCGATATACGCACTCTTTTCGTGCCGTATTCATCCGTGCGCGGACTTGTTTCCGCATGGTGCGCGTTTGCCGCGCTCGCGCTGCGCTTTGCGCTCCCCACGGCTGCCGTGATCGTGTTTGACCGCTCCGAGGAGCTGCGCCCGTGGACATGGGCTGCCGCAGTTGCGGCGGCGGTGCTTATTTACTGCATGAATTTCATGTCGGTTTTTGCCGTCCGCGCAGCCGTCGATCCGCAGAGGATGACGGCACGCGGTTTTGCCGAAGCATTGAGACAGTCGGTGCGCTGCCGCAGGGCATATGACCGTGCAGCCGTGAGAGAGCTCCCGCTGCTTCTTTTGTCTCTTGCGACAGTCGGCGTTCTGTTTTTATTTCACACATTGCCGCTTTGGGAAACGGAGCGTTATCTGCTTGATCTTTCCCCCGACGATACAACAAAATGAAACCGAAAGGATAAAATAAAATGAGCGAACAGAAAAAACCTTATTATATCACAACGGCGATAGCCTATGCGTCAGCAAAGCCGCACATCGGCAACACATATGACGCTATCATGGCAGATGCCATAGCGCGTTACCGCCGCAAGGCAGGCTATGACGTGTATCTCTGCACCGGTGCCGATGAGCACGGACAGAAGATACAGGATTACGCCGAAAAAGCCGGAACCGATCCGCAGGCATATGTCGATAAGATCTCCGGCGAGATACGCGGCATATGGGATCTTATGAATGTGAAATACGACCGCTTTATCCGCACGACCGAGAAATGCCATGTGGAGACGGTACAGAAGATATTCGAGAGATTTCTCCGTCAGGGCGATATCTACAAGGGAAAATACGAGGGCTGGTACTGCAAGCCCTGCGAATCCTTTTACACCGAGACGCAGGTCGTTGACGGTAAGTGCCCCGACTGCGGCGCGCCCGTCACCCGCGCCTGCGAAGAAGCATATTTCTTTGATATGAAGAAATACGCGCCCGCTCTCATAGAGTATATCAATACGCATCCCGAGTTCATCGAGCCCGAGTCGCGCAAAAAGGAAATGCTCAACAATTTCCTTCTTCCCGGTCTTCAGGACCTCTGCCTCTCCCGTACCTCCTTTACATGGGGAATAAAGGTCCCCTCCGACCCGCGCCACGTCGTTTACGTCTGGCTCGACGCGCTCACGAACTATATAACCGCCATCGGCTACGATCCCGACAAGAGCTATGAGGAGCAGTCCGAGCGCTTCCGCGAGCTGTGGCCCGCATCGGTACACGTTATAGGCAAGGATATCATGAGATTCCACGGTGTTTACTGGCCGATATTCCTCATGGCGCTCGGGCTCCCGCTGCCGCAGAAGATCTTCGGTCATCCGTGGTTCAACTTCGGCACGGGCAAAATGTCGAAATCCAAAGGTAACGTCGTTTATGCCGATAAGCTCTCCGAGTACGTCGGCGTTGACGGCGTGAGGTACTACGCTCTCGCCGAGATGCCCTACGGCTCCGACGGCTCGATCACATGGGAAAGCGTGCTGGCGCGCTATAACACCGATCTTGTAAACAACCTCGGCAACCTTGTAAAGCGCACGCTCGATATGCAGAAAAAGTACTTTGACAAGGTGATAGCCGCTCCCTCCTGCCGCGACGAGCTTGACAATGACCTCATTGCGACCGCCATCGCCTCCGTTGGCGATTACCGCGAGGCAATGGAAGGCTTCCGCATCGCAGACGCGGTGGAAGCCATACTCACGCTCCTGCGCCGTGCGAACAAATTCATCGACGAAACGCAGCCGTGGGTGCTTGCACGCGACGAAGCGTCGCGCGAGCGCCTCGGAACGGTGCTCTACGACCTCACAGAAGCCATAAGATGGGCTGCCGTCATGCTCGAGCCGATCATCCCGGCGTCTGCCGAGGAGATATATTCCGAGCTCGGGACCACCGAGACCTCGCTCGATTCGATAGGCACAGCCGAGCGCTTCGGCGGTATGAAGCCCGGCGCGAGCGTGAACGACACACGCGTGCTCTTCGCCCGCATCGACGAAAAGAAGACGCTTGAGACGATCTATGCGGAGATCGAAGCGGCGCATAAGGCAGCCGAGGTCGCGGAGAAGAAGCCCGAAAAGCCGGAGGGCTGCGCCGTTATCGGATATGAGGACTTTATGAAGGTCGAGCTGCGTACCGCAGAGATAAAGACCTGCGAGCCCGTTCCGAAAGCAAAAAAACTGCTCAAGCTCACGGTCGATCTCGGATACGAGACACGTCAGATCGTGTCGGGCATTGCAAAGTTCTATAAGCCCGAGCAGCTCATCGGCAAAAAGGTGATAGTCGTCGCAAACCTTGCGCCCGCCACGCTTTGCGGTGTGCAGTCCGAGGGAATGCTGCTTGCCTCCGGTGAGGAGGAAGTAAGAGTGGTGTTCCTCGATCCCGCAACGCCCCTCGGCGAGAGAGTGAGATAAAATGGGGGAGAGGCTTTCCCCGCGCGGCGTGTTTGACACGCACGCGCACTACACAGACGAACGCTTTGCCGCCGAATTCGAGGGCGGCGCCGAAGCCGCGATACGCGAGTGCTTTACGGACGGCATGGCGGGGATCTTAAATGTCGGAACTAACCTTGAAAACTCCCGCCGTGCCGTCATGCAGGCGAAAAATTATCCGCTTATGTATGCGGCGGTCGGGATACACCCGTCGGACATCGGTATGTCCGGCGGGTTTGATGAGGAAATGTCGGCTCTCTCCGCGCTTCTCTCCGGAAGGGAAGAGGACGGGATCGTCGCTCTCGGCGAGATAGGTCTTGACTACCACTGGCAGCCGTATGACAAGGAGCTTCAGGCAAAATATCTTGACGCTCAGCTCTCACTGGCGCGCGAGATGGATATTCCCGTAATTATTCATGACCGCGAGGCGCACGGCGACTGCTTCGAGGCGGTGCTGCGTCACCCCGGCGTGAGAGGGGTGTTCCACAGCTACTCCGGCAGCGCGGAGATGGCGCTTGAGCTCTGCCGCCGCGGATTTTACATTTCATTTTCCGGTACGGTGACATTCAAAAACGCGCGGCACGTCCGCTCGGTCGTCGAAGAGGTCCCGCGCGACCGCATACTTGTCGAGACCGACTGCCCTTACCTCACGCCCGAGCCCTATCGTGGCAGGCTCAATTATTCGGCATACGCCGCGTACACCGCGGCGGCTGTGGGAGCTGTGCTCGACATCGGCGCCGGGGAGGCTGCCGCGCTTACAGCCGAAAATGCACGCCGACTGTTCGGACTACCGTCCGCCGGCGTCTGATGTGCCAAAAATAATAAAAAAACTTCAAAAAAATCGTGCCGAGAGAGCAAATTGTCCAAAAAACTCTTGAAAAGACGTTGCGAATATAGTATAATACTAAAGTAGTTGTCCGAATACCCGCTTATAACGGTACTTTATCGCGCCGGATCTACCGGTGCGCCGGGCGCGGCACAGCGCCGTCGTCCGCTATATAAAAATTCATATACGAAAGAGGAACCACTATGGCAAAATTCGAAACCGGCAACATTCGTAACATCGCTCTGCTCGGTCACGGCGGAAGCGGAAAGACCTCATTTGCCGAGGCAATGCTTTACATCAGCGGCGGTACCGACAGACTCGGCAAAACTGCCGACGGAAATACTGTCTGCGACTTCGACCCCGAAGAGATCAAGAGAAAATTTACCATATCGACAGCTATCGCGCCCGTCATCTGGAAGGGCTGCAAGATAAACGTTCTCGACACTCCCGGCTACCTTGATTTTGTCGGTGAGGTCAAACAGGCTCTGCGCGTTGCGGGAAGCGCGGTCATACTCGTCGATGCAAAGTCCGGCGTCGAGGTCGGCACCGAGCTGGCATGGGACTATGCTTCCGAGATCGACGTTCCCAAGGTGTTCTTCATCAATAAATACGACGACAGCGAGGCGAACTTCGACCGCGTTTTCGAGCAGCTCAAAGAAAAGTTCGGCAGCGCAGTATGCCCCATCGTCGTCCCCGTAAAGGCGGGCAAGGAGATACAGTTCGTCGATCTTATCGACATGAAGGCGTACAAGTGCGACGCCAAGGGCGCGAAGATCGAGATCCCGATGACTCCCGAGCTCGAAGCGGCTGCCGAAAGCCACAAGTCCGACTTCAACGATGCTATCGCAATGGTCAACGAGGACATAATGATGAAGGTCCTCGAGGATGAAGAGATAACCCGCGAGGAAGCTGCTGCCGCCATACATGACGGTATCGTTTCCGGCACCATCGTTCCCGTATACTGCGGTTCTTCCACGACGCTTGCCGGTATCACCCAGATGCTTGATGCCGCCGTCGGCGCGTTCCCGAAATTCACTTCAAAGGGTACCGCAGCGCTTGAGGACGGTTCCACGACGAAGATAGATCCCAACGGACCTGCCGCCGTGTTCGTATTCAAGACGGTCGCCGACCCGTTCGTCGGCAAGATGTCCTACTTCAAGGTCATGAACGGCACGCTGAAGAGGGACATGACGCTGAAAAACCTCAATACCGGCGCCGTCGAAAAAATGGCTCATATCTACACCCTTAAGGGCAAGACACAGACAGAGACGGATGAGCTTGCCTGCGGTGATATCGGTATGATCGCAAAGCTCACCAACACCAACACCAACAACACCCTGCGCGAGAGCGGCGACGAAAAGTACGCTCCCACAGTTTATCCCATCCCGAACATGACTCAGGCAATGATCCCCGAGACCGCAAAGGACGAGGGCAAGATCTCCCAGAGCATGGCGAGAATGGTCGAAGAAGATCTCACGCTCAAATACGAGACGGATCCCGACACAAAGCAGATGCTCATTTCGGGTCTCGGCGATATGCACCTTGCGATACTTGCCGCAAAGCTGAAGAACCGCTACGGCGTTTCGATCAAGCTTACCGCGCCGAAGATCGCATATCGCGAGCAGATCACCAAGACCGTCGATATCCACGGCAGACATAAAAAGCAGAACGGCGGTTCGGGTCAGTTCGGCGACGTCTGGATCAAATTCTCGCCCGGCGAGGCTGAGGGGCTGACCTTCACCGTATCGGTCGTCGGCGGCGTTGTTCCCAAAAACTTCAACCCCGCCGTTGAAAAGGGTCTGCTCGAGGCTATGACAAAGGGTGCCGCAGGCTTCCCGATGACGCACCTTGCCGCCGACCTGCACGACGGCTCGTATCACCCCGTCGACTCGGATGAAATTTCATTCAAGACCGCGGCTCAGCTTGCTTACAAGCAGTGCCTGCTTGAGGCTGCTCCCGTTATCCTCGAGCCTGTCGGCGACCTTGACATTACGGTCCCCGAATCCCTCGTCGGCGATATCATGGGCGACCTCAACAAGAGACGCGGCAGCATCATGGGTATGGACGCCGCAAAGAAGAAGGGCTACACAGTGGTACACGCTGTCGCGCCGAAGGCAGAGATCATGGATTATCCGATCGCTCTCCGCGCAATGTCGCAGGGACGCGGCTCGTTCACATTCAAAGTGAACGATTATGCCATCGTTCCGGCAAATATCGCGCAGAAGATCGTTGAGGACTACAAAAAGTCACAGGATGCCTGAGAGCTGAATACGCGTAGCAAATAAAACCGTGCCGGGCGGCATTGCAATGCCGCCCGGCAATTAAAAATTATTATGGATAAAAAAACAAAGATCGCCCCTTTCGGAAAAAAGGATTACTGGTCGGATGTGCTTTCGGTGTCGGTGCTGATATCGCTCAGCCTTATCGGCGGCTGCGTGAATTATATCTCCGACGGTGATAAGCTGACCTTCGGGAATGTGTTTCTCTCGCTGCTCGCGCTTGCCGCATGGGCTCTGTGGGGCTGCGCGGTGCTGTCGCGCAGGCGACCGACGCACCCGACGAGGATACTCTACACCGTCTGGTTCGTGCTCCCGGCTGCCGCTTCTTTCGTGCTGCTCGTGATGTCCCTGATAACGTCAAGCGGACAGTTCGTATCCGGCGGCGCAGGGGCTGTGTTTGCGGCTGTGATGCTTGCGTTCTGTCTGCCGCTTTACGGGCTGTGCTTTTTCGGCAGCTCGGGGTATATCGCAAATGATATTCTGATGTTCCTTATCTCGGTTCTCTGGATATTTCTGCCGTATATCGCGGCGCGTGTGAGAGCCGACAGAACCGTGAAAAACGTATATCGCCGCCCGGGAAAATGATATCACGATACCGACTGCGGTGCCGCGTGCGTTCTGTATTTCCGTTTTGCCGAATAAAATAAAAGCGAAGCAAAAGCGGAACATAACGAAAGGCGGTACATGAAATGCCGAAAAGATCGACCACCTGCGAGCTGAGAGAGAAGGACGTTATAAATCTGTGCGACGGCGCCCGCCTCGGGCACGCCTGCGATTTTGAATTCGATACCTGCGACGGCAGGATATGCGCGCTCATCGTCTGCCGCGAGACCGGTTTTATGGGGTTCGGCGGCGAGGAGTGCTTTATCATCCCGTGGGAGAGGATCGAGTGCATCGGTGAGGATGCGGTCCTCGTGAAAATGCAGCCCGACGAACTCTGTGCCTGTGAAAAAGAGCGTAAAAAGGACAAAAGGCGCCGCTGATGTTGTAAACAAATTGTAAATTCGCGCCGACAGGTTGAAAATACAAGAAAAATATGATATAATACATCCGTCTGTGCCGGGAAAAACAGGTGAACCGGCGCGGACGGGCTTTTTTCGTGAAAAATACGATAATGCCCATGAAAACACACACGCCGTAGAGTGCGGTCGGGTGCCGCCGGCGGCGGTTGTCCGTATATCGGTCGGCGTGGTGGAAAAACCAGAAGGAGGACATTAAAATGTCTGTTATCACCATCAAACAGCTTCTCGAAGCCGGTGTCCATTTCGGACATCACACCAGAAGATGGAACCCCAAAATGCAGGAGTACATCTACACCGAGCGCAACGGTATCTACATCATCGACCTTCAGAAGACCGTAAAGAAATTTGAAGAAGCCTATATGTACGTCCGTGAGCTTTCCGCAGAGAACAAGTCGGTCCTTTTCGTCGGCACCAAGAAGCAGGCTGCCGATGCCATCAAGGAAGAGGCCGAGAGATGCGGAATGTACTACGTCAACGTCCGTTGGCCCGGCGGTATGATGACCAACTTCAAGACCATCAAGAAGTCCATCAACCGTCTCAACACCCTGACCAAAATGGCTGAGGACGGCACCTTCGATATGCTCCCCAAGAAGGAAGCCGCAGCACGTCAGAAGGAAATGGCTGACCTTGAGAGAAACTACGGCGGTATCAAGAACATGAACGAGCTTCCCGCCGCGATCTTCGTCGTTGACACCAAGAAGGAAGCCAACGCAGTTAAGGAAGCAAAGAAGCTCGGCATCCCCGTGATCGCTATCGTTGATACCAACTGCGACCCCGACGACGCCGATTATATCATCCCCGGCAACGATGACGCTATCCGCGCCATCAAGCTGATCTCCTCCGTCCTTGCCGATGCCGTCATCGAGGGCAGACAGGGCGCCGAGTCCGCCGACGTCGAAGCCGACGCCGCCGAGACCGCAGAGGCTGAAAAGACCGCCGCAGAAGCGGACGCCGAGTAAGTCCCTAACGCAATAAGAAATCAAAGAAAAGAAGGAGATAAAAATGGCTGCTATTACCGCAAAAGACGTTGCCGCGCTCCGCGCAAAGACCGGTATCGGTATGATGGAGTGCAAAAAGGCCCTTGTTGAGGCAGAGGGCGATATGGAAAAGGCTCTCAAGGTCCTTCGTGAAAGAGGACTTGCAGTTGCCGCCAAGAAGGAAGGCAGAATTGCCGCCGACGGTATCGTTGACATCATGAAGGACGGCGACGTTTCCGCCATGATCGAGGTCAACAGCGAGACCGACTTCGTTGCCAAGAACGCGACCTTCCGTGAGTTCGTTGATTCTCTGCTCAAGACCATCATCGCCGAGAACCCCGCCGATATCGACGCTCTTCTCGCTTCCAAATATCTTGACACCGATCTTACCGTCAGCGAAAAGCTGAAGGAAATGATCTTCCAGATCGGCGAAAAGATCAATATCAGACGCTTTGTCGTTGTTCACGGCATCACCAGCACATATGTGCACGGCGGCGGCGTTGCCGGCGTTATCGTCGGATTCGACACCACCCCCGAGGTCGCTGCGACCGAAAAGTTCGCAAAGATGGCAAAGAACGTCGCTCTCCAGATCGCATCGGGCAACCCTCCCACATATATCAACCGCGAGGATGTTCCCGCCAACGTTCTTGAAGAGGAAAAGGCTATCCAGATCGCCGCTATGAAGAACGATCCCAAGAACGCCAACAAGCCCGAGAACATTCTTGAAAAGATCGTTGTCGGTAAGCTCGGCAAGTACTATGAGCAGGTCTGCCTCACCGAGCAGGAGTTCTTCCTTGACGACGGCGTGACCGTCGGCAAGTATATCGCCGACACCGCCAAGGAGCTGGGCGCCCCCATCACCGTCAGAGAGTTCCACCTCTACGAAAAGGGCGAGGGCATCGAAAAGAGAGAGGACAACTTCGCCGACGAGATCGCGAAGCTCACTCACAAGAACTGATAATATTCATCACAGTCTTCGGCTGCCGCGCAATGCGCGGCAGCCGTTTTGCATCCGTTCAGGGAAATTTAACGAAAAAAAGCGGGAAAAAGAGTAAAATTAGCGTTTTGGGTGTTTACAAAAACGCCGAAATAATATAAAATATATATGTATGCGATTTTTGATATCAGAAAGGGCATTTGTATATGTTTGAACCCAAGTATAAAAGGATACTTCTGAAGCTTTCGGGCGAGGCGATCTCCGGCAAGGACGGGATTATTGATTTTGATTTTCTCGACCGCATTGCTGCCGTGCTCGTTGAGCTTACAAATGCGGGAGTCGAAACGTCTGTCGTTTTCGGCGCCGGCAACATATGGCGCGGCAGACAGGGCGGCGGCATGAACCGCGTTACCGCAGACCACATGGGTATGCTGGCTACGGTCATAAACGCGCTTGCGGCAAAGGATGCCGTTGAACGTGCCGGCGGCAGCGCCGTTGTCTACACGTCCACCGACATGATGCCGTATGCCGAGTATTACAGTGCCGAGCGCGCCGTCGGCTCGCTGGCGGAGGGAAAAATCGTTATCTTCGGCGGCGGCACCGGCTGCCCCTACTTTTCGACCGATACCGCGGGAATGCTCCGTGCCATCGAGATAGGAGCCGACGCGTTCCTGCTTGCCAAAAACGTTGACGGTATTTACGACAGCGACCCGCGCAAGAACCCGGAGGCAAAACTCTTTGAGGAGATCGGCTACGACGATATGATGAAGCTCGACCTTCACGGGATCGACCTTACCGCTTCCGCGATGGGTGCGGAATTCGGTCCGCCCGCAATCGCCTTCAAGCTTGAGGACGTTGCGGACATAAAGCTTGCCGTTGAGGGCAAATGCCGCGGCACCGTGATAATCAGAAAATAAATTATAAACGAACATAATCGGGAGGAAAAATGACATGAAACTCGACACCAAAGCATACGAAGAAAAAATGAAGAAGTCAATTTCGTCTTTTGAGAGCGATCTTGACGTGATCCGCGCCGGTCAGGCGAATCCACAGCTTGTAAACCGCGTGACGTTCGAATATTACGGCGCACCCACGCCCATCACCAATATGGCTGACGTCAAAGCGACCGATGCCAAGACCGTTACCATTTCGCCCTACGACCCCTCCACGCTCAAGGCTATGGAGCGCGCCATCCTTGCCTCAGATATCGGCATCACTCCCGTAAACGACGGTAAGGTCATACGCCTCGTCTTCCCGCAGCCTACCGAGGAAAGACGTAAGGAACTCGTAAAGCAGGTGCAGAAGCTGGGTGAGGAGGCAAAAATCGCCGTCCGCAATATCCGCCGCGACGCGAACGACATCTGCAAGAAGATGAAGAAGGACTCCGAAATGACCGAGGATGAGCAGAAGGCATCCGAAAAGGCTGTTCAGGATCTCACCGACAAGTACATCAAGGTCGTTGACGACGTTGTTGCGAAAAAGTCCAAGGAGATCATGGCGATCTGACCCGGGAGGTCTTAAATGGCTGAAAAAACCGATATCTCCTCTCCGGTGCCGGTCGGAGAGGAGAAGAAGCTGCGGCATATTGCCTTTATAATGGATGGCAACGGTCGCTGGGCTAAAAAACGCGGGCTGCCGCGCAGTGCGGGGCATGCCGCAGGCGCAAAGACATTCCGCAGGATAGTAAATTATTGCGGTGATATCGGCATAGAATGTGTAACGGTATATGCTTTTTCAACCGAAAACTGGTCGCGTCCCGAAGAAGAGGTGCAGTCGATAATGAAGCTGTTCCGCGACTATATGAAGGAATGCGAAGCGACGGCGAACAAAAACAATATCCGTATGCGTTTTCTCGGCGATCTCTCGCGGCTCGACGAGGATATCCGCCTGCGTGCGGAGGCGATCGTCGAGCGCACGAAAAACAACGACCGCATGTTGAATGTCGCGCTGAACTACGGCGGCAGGGACGAGCTCGTCCACGCTTTCAGGCGTCTTGCAGCCGAGGGCAAAAAAGATATCACCGAGGCGGATATTTCGGGAGCGCTCTATACCGCAGGGCTGCCCGACCCCGACCTTATCGTGCGCACGGCAGGCGAAATGCGGCTTTCGAACTTTCTGCTCTGGCAGTCCGCATATGCCGAGTACTATGCGACCGACACGCTCTGGCCGGATATGACGCCGCATGACGTCGATATCGCTGTCGGAGAATTCTACAAAAGAAAGAGAAGATTCGGCAAGGTCTGAGTCTTTGTTGCTGTAATGTTAAAAAGGACGATTACGGCAGTCTGTATTGCGACAGTTCTTATCCCGCTGCTGCTTGTTGGGCAGAGCACGGTGTTCTTTCCGCTGCTTTTTACCTTTATCTCCGTTGTTGCGGAGTTTGAGCTGCTGCGCTGTCTCGGACTGCAAAAAAACATACCGATCTCAATAGTTCTTTACCTTGCCGCGGGCGTGGCTCCGTTTGCCGCGCGGTATATCCGTCACGAGATGTTTCAGAGCGGCGCACTTGCCGTGCTGGGCCTCATTCTGCTTGTGATCCTGACCGTTTTCACCTTTTCAAAGGGAAAGGTCACGCTCGAGCAGGCGTGCGCTGCCGGGACTGTGGGAATATACATCATCCTTGCGTTTATGTCGATCGTTATTCTCAGTGACAGACGTGCGGGGAATTTTGTGTGCCTTCTTATCTTTATCGGCGCGTGGTCGACCGACGTTTTTGCCTATCTTTGCGGCAGACTGTTCGGCAAGCACAAGCTGATACCCGCGATAAGCCCGAAAAAGACGATCGAGGGTGCGCTCGGAGGGATATTCTTCTGTGTTGCGGCGTTTATCGTTTACGCGTGCGTTATCGAAAGGTATGCCGACGTGCATCCCGATTATCTCGTTTTTGCGGTGGGCGGCGTGTTTACCTCCCTTGTCTCGCAGGCGGGGGATCTCATCATGTCGGCGATAAAGCGCAGCAAGGGGATCAAAGATTTCGGAAAGATACTTCCGGGGCACGGCGGTATGCTTGACCGCTTCGATTCGGTCATGGCGGTGTCGCTGATATTGCTGTTCATCGAATCATTTTTCGGTCTTATGACCTGAAAACACCGAGGAGATCCTGAAAATGACAATGAAAGAAAAAAAGCTGCTCCTGCTCGGCTCCACCGGTTCGGTGGGGTCGCAGGCGGCGGACGTTGCACGGGCACGGGGGTATTCGGTCCGTGCAATTTGCGCAAAAAGCAATGTGCGCACGGTAGAGGCTCAGATACGTGAATTCCGTCCCGCAGCGGCGGCAATGTCCGACCCTGCGGCGGCAGCCGAGTTGAGAACGGCGGTCGCGGATACGGACGTCAGAATATATTCGGGTATCGACGGGATATGCGAGATGATCGCCGATTCCGATGCCGACACCGCGATAAATTCAATAATCGGATATGCGGGGCTCGACCCCACGCTTGCCGTTATCGAAAGCGGCAAGGATCTTGCGCTCGCAAACAAGGAGTCGCTTGTCGTTGCGGGCGACATAGTAATGCGCCGGGCGCGTGAGCGCGGTGTGGATATCGCGCCCGTTGACAGCGAGCACTGCGCAATAGATCAGTGTCTGCGCGCGGGAACTCACGGCGAGATAAAAAGTCTCATTATAACCGCGTCGGGCGGTCCTTTTTACGGGAAAAAGCGCGGGGAGCTTGCCGGTATAACGGTAAAACAGGCTCTGGCGCATCCGACGTGGAGCATGGGGCAGAAGATAACGATCGACAGCGCCACGCTTATGAACAAGGGCTTTGAGCTTATTGAGGCGGCGCATCTTTTCGGTGTCGGCGCGGATAAAATACGTGTGGTCGTTCACCGCGAGAGCATTATTCATTCAATGGTCGAATTTGCCGACAATTCGGTGATAGCGCAGCTTTCGGTGCCGGATATGCGGCTTTGTGTTCAGTATGCGCTCAACCGCCCCATGCGCGACGCTGCGGTGATAGAGAGGCTCGACCTTTGCAGGATAGGGCAGCTCAGCTTTGCCGAGCCGGATGAGGACACATTTCTCCCCCTGCGCCTCGCGCGCGAGGCACAGACGGCGGGCGGAGCGTCTGCTGCGGTGCTGAATGCCGCAAACGAGATCGCCGTGTGGGATTTTCTTGCCGGTAAGTGCGGGTTCACCGACATAATCGACACGCTTTCCTACGTTACGGGCGAATTTTCGTCATACGCGCCGTCGGTCACATCACTTGACGGCATAAAGGAAGCCGACGCGGCGGCACGTGAGTGCGCGCGCGGGTATTTGTCAAGATCGGTGCGCGGATAAAGCGCACAGGGAGAACAAATGGGAATACTTTATTTCATTCTTACGATATTTATATTCGGAATACTCGTGCTCGTTCACGAGGGCGGTCACTTTCTTGTCGCACGCGCCAACGGCATCGCTGTCGAGGAATTTGCGGTTGGAATGGGGCCGAAGATCCTCAGCCGTGTGTCGAAAAAGAGCGGTATACGCTATTCTCTGCGCCTTCTTCCCATCGGCGGGTTCGTGAGCATGGCGGGCGAGGAGGAGGAATCCGATAACCCAAACGCGTTCTGCAACAAGAGCGTGTGGCGGCGCATACTCACCATCCTTGCGGGGCCGCTGACGAATATACTTATCGGCGTGCTTTGCATGGTGATACTCGTGTGCGCCTCCGGACGTTTGGCATCGACCACCGTCGCGGAGTTTGCCGATGAATCGAAAAGCTCCGCATGGCTTAAAGAGGGCGACAAAATAGTGTCGGTCGGCGGCGTGCCGGTGCACACGGGAAATGAGCTCGTGTATGAGATAATGAACAGCGGATATGAGCCGGTGGATGTCGTCGTCATGCGCGACGGAAAAAAGGTGACGCTTGAGAGCGTCGAGTTCCCGACCTTCAGCGAGGCGGGCGCTACCTTCGGAGATGTTGATTTCAAGCCGTATGCCGAGGCAAAAACCTTCGGAAATATTGTAAAGCACGCCTTTTTCCGTTCGCTTTCGACGATAAAAATGATCTGGGATTCGATCATCGACATGATACGCGGGAGATACGGCATCGAGGCGGTGTCCGGTCCCATAGGTATCACGGAAACTGTCGGCACGACGGTCAAAAACGGCGGTTTTATGAACCTGCTTTACCTTTTTGTCGTGCTTGCCATGAACCTCGGTGTCGTCAACCTTCTGCCGATCCCCGCGCTTGACGGCGGCAGACTGCTCTTCCTCATTATCGAGGGAATAGCCGGCAGACCGATAAACCGCAAGGTGGAAGGGTATATAAACGGCGCGGGACTCATCATCCTGTTTACGCTCATGATACTCATTTCGTGCAAGGACATTTTTACACTCATCAAAAAGTAAGGAAAGACGTCGTATGGAACGCAAAATGACAAAAACGGTCACGGTCGGCGGTGTTGCGATAGGCGGCGGCAGCCGTATCCCGGTGCAGTCGATGACAAACACCCCGGCGCATGATGCCGAGGCAACATATGCGCAGATAAAACGGCTCGAAAAGGCGGGCTGCGATATCATCCGCATAGCCGTGCCGGATATCGACGCGGCGGAGGCCGTGAAATATATAAAAGAAAAGGGAATAGGTATCCCGCTCGTTGCCGATATCCATTTTGACTGGCGCATTGCTCTGCGCTGCGTGGACTACGGCATTGACAAGATAAGGATCAACCCCGGCAATATCGGGGACGCCGAGCGCGTGCACGCAGTCGCAAAGGCGTGCGCGGGCCGCGGCATACCGATACGCATAGGCGTCAACAGCGGTTCGCTTGAAAAGCCGCTGCTCGCAAAATTCGGTTCTCCCACCGCAGAGGCGCTCTATGAAAGCGCCATGGGACATGTGCGACTGCTAAACCGCTTCGATTTTGACGATATCGTCATTTCGGTCAAGTCGTCCGACGTCCGCGCGACGGTGGATGCATACCGCTATATTTCCGAAAGATGCGATTATCCGCTCCACCTCGGCGTTACCGAGGCGGGCGGCAGCCGCCTGGGGATCATCAAAAGCGCTGCGGCGTTTGGTGCGCTCATCTGCGAGGGTATAGGAGACACCGTGCGCGTGTCGCTCACCGACGATCCGGAGCGCGAGGTCGAAGCCGCAAGGGATATTTTGCGTGCGCTCGACTGCCCCGGTCACAGCGGGCTTGACGTTGTGAGCTGCCCCACTTGCGGGCGCACAAAGATCGACCTTTGCGCTCTTGCAGCCGAATTTGACAAACGCGCAAAGGCTGAGGGCTTTTCGTCGCTCCCGATAAAGGTCGCGCTCATGGGATGTATCGTGAACGGTCCCGGCGAGGCGCGCGAGGCTGACATCGGCATTGCGGGCGGCGCGGGCGAGGCGGTGCTCTTTGAGCACGGTGAGATCGTCGGAAAAATACCCGAGGACGGTATAATCGACGCGCTTGCGGAGCGCATCAAAGAGAAATATATGTGATCCCGAAAAAGACAAGGAGCAGGAAGTGCGGACGCTCAGCGAAGTTTTTTCAAAATATACTCCCGGCGAGCGGGAACGGCGCTTTTTCGACGCCGTAAAGGAATATACGGTCAAAAAGCATAAGGAGCGACCGATATACGAGATATCGGTCAGGCTCGACAGGATATTTGACAAGGATACCATATATGGCGTCGAAGCGGGCATTGCCGCGGCGTATGACGGGTATACCGTGAAATTCATGCCTTCATATCCGTCCGGATTGCTTGACAGCGACTACATACCCGAAATACTCCGCGAGGCAGAGCACGTCGGGTGTGTTGCGCGCGGCTTTTTCGGCGGCTGCGAAGCGAGGCTCGAGGGCGGCAGGCTGGATATCGCTATTCCGTTTACGGAGAACGGCGTGGGTTTTATCAATGACGCTAAGACCCCCGCCGTTATTGAAAATATAATAAGATCGGAATTCGGGATTTCCGTGCCCGTCACGATACGCGAGCTTGAGGGTGCGCCGCTTATCTCCGAGATGTCGCGCAATGCAATGTTCGAGGAGATGGACCGCCGCAGCGCCGAAGCTGCGCAGAGATATGAGAGCGAAAGCCACCGGCGTGCCGCTCAGGGCGACGGCGGAAACGGAAAATATCAGAACCGCAACGGCAAGCCCGCCGGTGACGGCGACGACGGCGCAGACGCGCCCGAGGTGCAGTACAAGCGGATATATTCGGCTTATGACGAGGACGCCGAGGCGGTGACCGAGGACGGGATGTGTACCATAGGCAGCGCGGTTTTTGACATTTCGGCTCCCGAGTATATTATCGGCGACCCGTTCGAGATAGAGCCGCAGTCGATATCGTCGCTGCGTTCGGCGCGCAAGCGCGTCTGCATAGTCGGCGAGGTATGCTCCTTCAAATGCGAGGAAGCGCGCGGCGGAGGCGGAATGTTTATCACCTTCGGCATTTTTGACGGCAACGCGACGATAGAGGTGCGCACGCGCCGCCTTGAAGCCGAGGATGCGCAGGAGATATCCGATACGATATCAAACGGGATGATCGTCGCCGCCGTCGGAGACGTGAGACCCGACAAGAACTCTCCCGATATGCTGTTTTATTACAGCGCGATCGCAAAAATAAAGCGGCTGCCGCGTGAGGACACCGCCGAGGAAAAGCGCGTCGAGCTGCATCTGCACACGAATATGTCGGCGATGGATGCGCTGATATCTCCCGCCGACGCGGTGAATACCGCAAAGCGCTGGGGACACAAGGCGGTCGCCGTTACCGACCACGCAAACGTTCAGGGCTTTCCCGAAGCGATGATCGCCGCCGAAAAGGCGGAGATGAAGGTCATATACGGGCTTGAGGCGTATTTTGTCAACGACAGCGCAAGTCCGCTGTTCGGCGAATGGGACCGCGCATTTTCCGACGAGGTCGTGGTCTTTGATATCGAAACCACCGGTCTTTCGGTCGTTACCTGCAAGATAACCGAGATCGGCGCCGTAAAGATCAGAGACGGCAAGGTCGTTGACAGATATTCGACATTTGTCAATCCCGAATGTCACATCCCCGAGGAGATCACCGAGCTTACGTCCATAACCGACGACATGGTGAAGGACGCGCCGACGGTGAGAGAGGTGCTGCCCGAGTTTCTTGCCTTTGTGGGCGACGATCTGCTCGTGGCGCACAACGCCGGGTTTGATACCGGTTTTATCCGCTATGTCGCCAAGGAGCAGGGGATAGAGTTTGACAGCCCCTACCTTGACACCGTTGCGCTGTCGCGCTATGTCAACACCGACCTCAAGGTGCATAAGCTCGATGCCGTTGCAAAGTATTTCGGGCTCGGCGATTTCAACCACCACCGTGCCGTCGACGATGCCGAAATGTTGGGGCTCATCTACCTCAAAATGCTCGAAAAGCTCGAAAAATTCGGTATTGAGGACTATGGCAGGCTGGTGTCCGAAATACACGCAAACACCGACCCGTTGACGCTGAAGACCTATCACATGATAATCCTCGTCAAAAATCTGACGGGACTTAAAAATCTTTACAAGCTCGTTTCTCTAAGCTACCTCAAATATTACCGCCGCGTGCCGCGCATACCAAAAAGCGAGCTCGATAAGCTCCGCGAGGGGCTGATAATCGGTTCGGCGTGCGAGGCGGGCGAGCTGTTTTCGGCAATAGTGGATAACCGTTCCGACAGCGACATCGAGGATATCGCGTCATACTACGATTATCTTGAGATACAGCCGATAGGCAACAACCACTTCATGGTTGATGAGGGGCGCGTGCCGGACGAAGAGGCGCTGCGCGATTATAACCGCCGCATCGTTGCGATAGGCGAAAAGCTCGGAAAGCCGGTCGTTGCGACCTCGGACGCGCATTTTCTTGACCCGGAGGATGAGATATACCGTCACATCCTGCTTGCGGGAATGAAATTCAAGGATGCCGACAAGTCCTGCCCGATCTACTTCCACACGACCGACGAGATGCTGCGTGAGTTTGCGTATCTCGGCGAAAAGAAGGCGCATGAGGTGGTCATTGACAACCCGAATGCGATAAACGACATGGTGGAGGAGGTCAGACCGATCCCCAAGGGCTCCTTCCCGCCGCATCTCGACGGCGCGGAGGAGGAGCTTACCGAAAAATGCTGGACGCGCGCGCACAATATGTACGGCGACGAGCTGCCCGAGATAGTTTCATCACGCCTTGAACGCGAGCTCGGGTCTATAATCAAAAACGGCTTTGCCGTGCTTTACGTCATTGCCGAAAAGCTCGTGCATTTTTCGGAGAGCCAGGGATATCTCGTCGGCTCGCGCGGCTCGGTCGGCTCCTCCTTTGTCGCCATCATGGCGGGCATCTCGGAGGTAAACCCGCTGCCGCCGCATTATTACTGCCCCAAATGCCGTTACAGTGATTTTTCAAACCCGGATAAGGTCGGCTCGGGCTTTGATATGCCCACGCGCAACTGCCCCGTGTGCGGCGAAAAGCTCGCGCAGGACGGTCAGGACATTCCTTTTGAGACATTTCTCGGTTTTTACGGTGAAAAATCGCCCGATATCGACCTCAACTTCTCGGGCGAGGTGCAGGGCAGGGTACATAAGTTTACCGAAGAGCTGTTCGGCTCCGAAAACGTTTTCCGTGCGGGAACGCTCGGTACGCTTGCCGACAAGACGGCATACGGCTTTGTGGCGAAATATTTCGAATCCAAGGGCGAGTCGGTGTGCCGCGCCGAGGCAGACCGCATAATCAGCCATTGTGTGGGCGTAAAGCGCACAACGGGACAGCACCCCGGCGGCATCATAGTTGTTCCGCGTGAAAAAGAGGTATACGATTTCACGCCGATACAGCACCCCGCCGACGACCCCAAGTCCGACATAATAACCACGCATTTTGCTTTCTCGTATCTTCACGATACGATACTCAAGCTCGACGAGCTCGGGCATGATATTCCGACGAAATACAAGTTCCTTGAAAAATACAGCGGCATATCAGTTATGGATGTGGCGATGAACGACCGCACGGTCTATGAGCTTTTTGCGACTACCGAGTCGATCGGCATACCGCAGATGGATGTTACCGACAAGGAAACAAAGATGCTCGGACTCATGATAGGCACGCTCGGTCTGCCGGAGATGGGCACGAGCTTCATCCAGCAGGTGCTTGTGGACGCAAAGCCGAAGAACTTTGCCGACCTCATGCAGATATCCGGTCTGACTCACGGTACCGACGTGTGGCTCGGCAACGCACAGGATCTTATCAAAAACGGAATATGCGATATTTCTCACGTTGTAGGTACACGTGACGGTATCATGCTCGACCTCATCCGCTACGGCGTTGACAAGAACCTTTCGTTCAAGATCATGGAAATGGTCAGAAAGAACAAAAAGGGCAAGCCGATACCCGAGGAGATGGTCGCCGCGATGCGCGAAAAAGAGGTGCCCGAGTGGTATATCGACTCGCTGCGCAAGATAAAGTACATGTTCCCGAAGGCGCACGCCGCCGCTTACGTCATGTCGGCGATACGTCTCGGCTGGTACAAGGTGCATCAGCCCGTCGCGTTTTACTGCGCAATCCTCACCGTCGCCCCCGAGGGCTTTGACGCCACGGTGGTCGCGCGCGGCAGACGCGCCGTCGTCGATACTATGCGTGACATAAACGCACGCTGGAACGACGCGACGCAGAAGGAGAAGGATCTTTTCGGCGCTATGCAGTTTGCCAACGAGTGTATGCTGCGCAACATAAAATTTCTCCCTGTGAGCCTTGAGCATTCGCACGCCAAGGAATTCCTGCCCGAGGACGGCAATATACGTATGCCGTTCATGTCGCTGCCCGGTGTCGGTGAAAACGCCGCACTTGCGATCATGAATGCGCGTGAGGACGAGCCGTATTTCTCGGTAGAGGATCTTCAGCTGCGTGCAAAGCTCAATAAATCAGTTATAGAGATACTGCGCACGAACGGAGTGCTTGACCGCCTCAGCGAGACTGCGCAGATCTCGATGTTCGATCTGTTCTGACTTATCAATATGGAGGTTGCATTATGAAAACATTATTAAGACAGATATCTCTTGTCATGTCACTGGTGTTGCTGTTCGGCGCTGTGTCGCTCATGTCATCCTGCCGCAAGAAAGAAGGCGGAGAAGGGGAAAGCAAAGCTCCCGAGACTACCGAGAGCACCGAGCCAATAGTGCTTTCATCCGGCGGAAAAGCTGTTTACCGTATAGTACGCCCGTCCAATCCGACAAACAGAACGCTTGAAAGCTTCAAGTCGGTCATTCACTATTTCAACAGTGATCTTGACGCGGGTATGGAGATCGGCGATGACTGGCTCATGCCCGACGTTGACGCCGCATCGCTGAAGGAAATACTGGTAGGCAATGTTGACCGCGCGGAATGCCGCGAGCTTTATGAGGAGGTCCCGTTTGACGGATATGTCATAAAGCCTGTCGGCAACAAGATAATCATCGCCGCACATAACGATGATATGCTTGAGGAGGCTGTGACGGTGTTCAGAACTATGGTCAAAAAAAGCGAGAACGGAGATATAGTGCTGTCCACCCTTACGGTGCGCAAGGACGGAACGGGAACATTCCTTTTCGGCAAAGACGGCGCTACACTGGCGGATTACCGTATAGTTTATGCATCCGGCGGGTCGGATAAAAACGCAAAACAGCTTGCCGCAAAGCTGAAGAGCGCATACGGTGTGGACATTCCGGTCGTGAGCGACACCGAGGCTCCCACCGAATGCGAATTTGTGATAGGGATAACCAACCGAAATAAAGCCGGGGATCTCGGCGGTATGAGCGGTGTGTATTCGAAATTTGGGTACAGATTTACCGTGAACGAAAAAAAGATATATATTATCTGCGGAGACGCAGTGATATCGGAGAAAATGGCTGTGGATGAATTCATAAATATGTACGTAACACCCAAGCTCTCGCCGGTGTTCAATGTTCCGTCCGACCTTAAGCTTGACGGTCTCGGCGGAATGACGTCTGATCCGGCACTCATAGATGGCGCCGACACGCGCATCATGTCCTTCAACATCCTTTCCGAGGAGTGGGACCCCGCGGCTGTAATGGCAGACCGCGACTACCGCGTTGCGGCTACGATACTCAATTATTCACCTGATGTTGCCGGAATTCAGGAGATATCCGAGAAGTGGTATTCAAGGCTCACCTCTCTTATCGGCGCGGAATATGATTTTGTGGGCAAAAATATACCGTCAGGACAGTATAATTACACTGGACTTATCTACAACAAGAGCAAGGTCAGTGTTGTTGAAAGCGGCATGACGCTGTATTCCGTCGGCAACAGCCCACGCCTGCGTCTGCTCAACTGGGGACTTTTTGAGTCCAAGTCTAGCGGAAAACGCTTTATCGTCTGCAACACTCACTATGACGCAAACCACACGGGAGATCATACGCCGATACGCGTAAAACAGGCAACGGAAATGGCTGAGATCGTGAACGGTCTTGTTGAAAAGTATAAGGTCCCGGTCTTCTGCTGCGGCGACTATAACTGCACCGAGGAGAGTGAGCCGTTCGGCACATTTATGAAGCTGACGGGCTTCAAGGATCCCAAATTCACCGCTGCGAAGATCGACAATCCGATAAAAACATACCACAAGCTCGGCGAGGCGGTGTCGCGCGAGAATAACCTCGGCATTGACCATATTGCCTGCTCGCCCGACGCGGAGGTGCTTTACTACAACACGCTGTGCGGCAAGTTCTGGCTGCCCATATCCGATCACTTCCCGATATACATCGACGTAAA
>CAJLZE010000008.1 GCA_905210995.1 uncultured Anaerotruncus sp. | reverse complement strand
GTGTCGTAACCCGGGTCGATGTGGACGGAATCAAGCTGATTCATGTTTTCGGGGTGTTCATCGAGAAAACGCATGAATTCCTCTTTGTGAAAGCCTGTCAGGGCAAACATGGTCGTAGGCGGCTGAAGCTCTTCGCCTTTTTCATAGCGCGCACCTGCCATAAAGCCGAGGTCGCCGTCTCCGGTGCCGTCAATGAAAACGTCGGCGACAATGTCGATGCGCGTGCCCTTGCCGATCACCGACACGCGGTGAAGCTTGCCGTTTTCGACAGATGTATCACAAAGTTCGGTGTGAAATAGAATGCGCACACCCGCTTCAAGGCACATACGAAGAGCCAACAGCTTGAATTTGTCGGGATGCACGAGAGTTATCGAGTTATGCATGGGACAACGCTGATGTCCGAACGAATCGCCGGTCTTTTCAAGCTCGGTGATGAATTCTTGCGCTATACCGCCTATGATCTGTCTGCCTGATTGCGAAAGATAGCCGAGCAGCGGCAGACCCATAGCGGCGTTGCCGCCGAGATGCCCGTTGCGTTCGCAAAGTATCACATCCGCGCCTTGACGCGCGGCGGTAATTGCGGCGCAAAGCCCGCCGGGACCTCCGCCGATAACGCAGACATCGCACTTCATATTTCTGACTTCCATAATAAAAACACCTTTCAACAGAGATCTGCTGCGGCAGATCTTTCTTAATATTTTACACGCGAATGATTTCTGTGTCAACAGCAATATGTAAAATTATAGCGACTTGCTGCTTTTTGCGATGAATTATAAGCATTATAATATGAAAGACACGGTCGGCGTCGGTCATGATGCCCTTGCCGACATTTTGCATCGTCATGTGACAAATTTCGTGATACGGCATATACTTTTACTGAATATCGGGCGGCATTAGCCGTCCGGGAAAGGATGATGTCATATTTGACGGAATAAATATTGTGAAAAGAAATATGTATTCGGGTGAGGCTTTGCGCCGTATGGCAAACGGCGGCGCTCGCTTCGGTGTTGACGGAAGAGTATGCGATCCGCCGACGTCAGCTGCTGTGACCCGGGAGAACGTGATGACGGACGGCTGCGGCGATGCATCGGGCAGCGAGTGGGGACTTAAGGGTTATCCGCTTGCGATGGTCTATGCGCCGCTTCAGAATTTTGTCGATATCTACGAGCCTGAAAAAGGGCTATGCCGCGGGACGATCTTTGCCGAGCTTGATCTTCCGCTCATGAGTGCAGGCTGCAGGGGAGGAGGTATGGTGCGCAATGGATAACGCAAGAATAAACCAATATCGTGAGGGGTGCTCCGGTTGCGGCGGTAACGGTTACAATTGTCCAAACCTGCTTGAAAAGATAAGGCAGACCGATTTTGCCATACTTGACGCGGTACTTTATCTCGATGTTTACCCCGATTGCTCCGAGGCAGTGAAGTATATAGCGAAAAAAAACACCGAGCGGCGCGAACTGATCGACAGATATGAATCTACCTGCGGCGCGCTGACCATGTTCGGCATTCAGAGCGGAGTAAACACCGCGCCGTGGCCGTGGCAGTACAGCGGCGCGTGAGGAGGAGAGAAATGTTCTTATATCAAAGAAAGTTACAGTACCCGGTCAAAATAAAAACTCCGAACCCCAAGCTTGCGTCGCTCATTATTTCACAGGTGGGCGGTCCGGACGGAGAACTCGGCGCTTCGATGCGGTATCTCAATCAGCGGTATACGATGCCCTCAAATGAGACGATAGGCGTGCTTACCGACATAGGAACGGAGGAGTTGGGGCACATAGAAATGGTTGCAGCCATCGTTTATCAGCTCACGCGAAACCTCACGCCGGAGCAGATACTCGCAAGCCCGTATGCGTCATATTTTGTTGACCATACAACGGGAATATATCCCGCATCCGCCGCAGGTGTTCCCAATGATATGAAATATATCGGAGTTAAAGGCGACCCGATAGCGGATCTGAACGAGGACCTTGCGGCAGAGCAGAAAGCGCGGGTGACGTATGACAATATACTGCGTCTTACCGACGACCCGGATGTACTTGATCCGATACGTTTTCTACGCGAGCGTGAAATAGTTCACTATCAGCGTTTCGGTGATGCATTGAGAACGGTTCAGGATAAGCTTGACAGCAAGAATTTCTACGCTTTCAACCCGTCATTTGACACCAAGGGAGTGTTCAGGCAGCAATAATTTATGAGGGCTGTCGCGCGTTAGCGCGGCAGCCCCGGTTTCAATGTATCCTTTTTTCGGTTCCGAAGAATTCACATTCGAGCATTGCACACAGGCAGTGATATATCGGAAGATGATATTCCTGCACGATGAATGTTTCGCGAGCAGGTGCGCGCACTGTTATATCAGCTATTTCCGAAAGGCGCGAAGACTTTTCTCCGGTAAGCGCGACGGTGTGCATCCCTGCAGCTTTGGCTGTAATTGCAGCCAGCACGCAGTTGCGGGAATTACCTGAAGTTGATATTGCAAGCAGAACATCGCCTTCTCTTCCGAGCGCGGCTGTTTGCTGCGCAAATGTCATTGTGGGTTCCGCATCGTTGAGAAATGCGGTTGAAAGCGCGGGGTGTCCGCAAAGTGAAATTGCGGGAAGCCCGGCTTCAAGTCCGTCTGCCAGTGCGGCACCTTCGCTGCCGTAGGCAGAAAGCGATTCCACAAACTTTTCGGGCACCGGGCGGCGGACAAGAAATGACTTCATAAGTTCGCCGACAATGTGTTCGCTGTCCGCAGCCGAACCGCCGTTTCCGCACACGAGCAATTTTCCTCCTGTGCGGTATGTATCGGCGATGATCTCATATGATATTGCAGCCGAGGTCGTTTGCCATTTCCATAGCGCAATCTATACGGTTTATATCATTTGAATGGAAGGCGTCCATGGGTACCCAGTTGGTGCCCATCGCAAATATGCGCCGACCGTTGACAATAAAGCAGAAATCACCGTTGCCTTCCGCATCGGTCGTGCTTGTACGCGAAAGAGCGACCGTACCCTGTCTACTACGAGAAATATGTTCAGACATGGAAGGAATCTCTGGCGGATATATACGCCAACCTCGATAAACTCAAATAATCCGGAAAAAGGAGATATCGAAATATGAAAAGAACAGCTGCTTTAATGCTCGCGGCGCTTACGGTTGCACTGCTTGCGGCGACGTGCTGCGTGCCTGCCTCAGCGCTTGATATGAGCGCAAGCACGGTAAATATCAGCTCTGCTGCCGACCTCATTGCGCTTGCCGAGTATGTAAATACGCACTCCGAAAACAAAAACGACTATTCCGCAACCGCGGGCAAGACGTTCGTGCTTACCACGGACATAGATCTCAACCCCGGAATGGATGTTACCGCGCTCAAGGAAGGCGAAAAGCCCGTTGTGTGGGACGGGATACGCACCTTCGGAGGGACTTTTGAAGGAAACAGCCACACAATAAAAGGTCTTTATAACGACGGTACATTTGATTATACGACAAGCGACGGCGCGGGGCTCTTTCGCTTTGTTTGCGGTGCCGTGATTCGCGATCTCAATGTGGAAAAGAGCTATCTGAAGGCTACTCAGAAATGCCTCGGTACTGTTGTGGGGCTTATCCGCACGGGCGGCAAGACCGTTATCGACAACGTTCATGTAAATGATGTCGTTCTCAGTGCAGGCGGCACGTTTACCGGCGGCATAATCGGTCAGGTCTATACCGGAAAAAAGAACGATCTTGAAGCTGTCGTATCCAACGTTTCTTTCAACGGCGTTATCAAAGACGGCGTGAAAGACAAATGCGACAAGCAGAATGCCTATGGTGGGCTCATCGGTAACGTTACGATATACCCCGTACTGACGATCACCAATGCTACCGTCAGCGGCTATATGCACAGCGGACTCTGCGATATCGGCATTGAGATCGTAAAAGACCCCGGAAAAATCGTTAAGGAAAGGCATTGTGATCGACCCCAAGACTCCCGGTACTACTGCAGGCGAAGAAACTCCCGGTACCACTGCGCCCGGCGAGTCTGCCGATACAACGCCGCGTCAAGATAACCCCGGTACCGGTGACAACCGGACGATTGTCGTTGTCCTTGTTATAGTTGCCGTTCTGTCATCCTGTGTGACAATTGTTTCCGCGCGCTCGAGAAAAGAAAGAAAAATATAAAAATATCGGGCTGTCGCGTTTTTTGACGCGGCAGCCCGGTTTATGGCGTTCAGGCTTCTGATTTTGTATAGCGCTCCCGGAATTTTTTCGGAGTCAGACCTGTCGATTCGCGAAATTTTCTGATAAAGTACGACACGCTGTCAAACCCGCATTTCATTGATACGTCGAGTATTGAACTGCTTGACTTGAGCAGGAATATGCGTGCTTTCTTTATGCGGTAGTCGAGCAGGTAATCACTGAATTTGCGGTTGGTATACTGTCGGAACAGCCGGCAGAAATAAGTATAATTCACATTACAGAATTGTGCCACATCGCTCATTGAGATCGGCTCGTTGTAATGCTCTTTTATATATTCGACAGATCGGCTTATTATCTCTGCGTGATATGACGGGCACTCCTTGGCTCCCGTATCTCCTGCTCCACCCGGTTGTGCGTGATTTCTGAGCATCCAAAGGTATAGAAGAGAAATATTTGCCCTTAGCGCAAGCTCATATTCGAGCGGTTTTTCTATTTTTTCGGCTATGGTCTCCTTTATGAGCCGATAGATATAATCATGCTCCGGGTTTCCTACGCGTATGACGGTATACGGTGCACCGAAATTCACGGGCAGGAGAAGATACTGTATGTCGGCGGGCGTCTGAAGCTGCGGCAAGAGAAATTCAGCCGAGAATTTGATGACATGCTGAGTGAATTTTGTTATATCGACATCGCGCGGGGCTATCGTGTAATGTACGACGCTGGGATACACTATTATGATATCATCCTCGTCAAGATGAATCCTTTCCTCATTGCATATATACACTATACTGCCGCCGCGGCAGTAAAACAACTCAAAATATGAGTGAATATGCGGTTGGCAGACCTTGCCCGGTCCCTTTACGGGATATATATAAATATCAAAATATCTTTTTTCGCCATTGGCTTCCGCTTCGGATTCTATTTTGTACTTCATGTGTGAATCTCCGTGTGCAAAAAAGTTATATTTTATCATCATTATATCAGTCGTATTGCCGCTTGTCAACACAGACGGACGGAAATAGTATGAAATCGAAAAAATCAGAGCCGATCGAAAAACGGCTTTTAGAAATAACAAATACGAAAGCAGGTGAACGGAATGAAACTAAGGATCATACACATACTGTCTTGGCTGGCGGCGGTGATGCTGCTGCTTGCTTCATGCGGCGATCGCGCGGATAGTGAGCAAGAAAAAGTCCTGTGTCCTATCGTCGGCGACGGGAAAAGCGATTATGTTATAATCGTCGGCAAGGACTCGGGGAGCGCCGTCAAGGAGCTGTCGCTCTCTTTGGCTGACAGCATAGAAAAGCTGTGCGGAGTTCGGCTTGAGCGACGCACGGATGACACCGGAAAATATGCCGAGACCGAGCACGAAATAGTAATAGGCGTATGCGGTCGCACCGGAAGCGGTGATCTTGCCGCGACGCTCGGCAGCGACGGATGGAAAGTGAGTTTTGCCGACGGAAAGATCTTTATTGCGGCGCGGAACGAATCGCTTCTGTGCAATGCAGTCGAAAGTCTGCTTGAAGCCGTCGTGACAAAAGACGGCGACTTTTGCATTGAAGAAGGTCTCAGCATTACCGGAGCCGTTCCCGACGAGGCGGTGCCGCTGATCGCGGGCGGTGCCCTGAAATATGAGATCATATTTCAGGAGGACTGCGATCAGGCTACCGTAAAAGCCGTAAACGGGCTTTATGACAAACTCAAGTCTATGCTTGGTTGTTCGGTCAGCATAAAGACCGATAATTCGGTAAAAGCATCAGATGACTCATATGAAATACTTATAGGAAGAACGAACCGTCCAGAAAGCACCGAACTTTACGACTCGATGGGATATTTCGATGTGAAGTGTGCCGCATACGGAAAAAAGATTGCTGTCGGAGCCGGCATGGACAGCAACATAGGCGCGGCGGTCGATATGCTTTCGTCCAAGCTGGCAGCTGCTGTTTCGGGGACATTTTCCGGTGATGTCATTGTAATACCGTCTGATATTGAGGGCGAGAAGCTTTCGGCCGCATGGGCTGAAGGGATACCGGAGGTCAGTGCCGGGAAAAGCCTCGGCGGTTATGTATTTGACGACAACAGCACCGTGCTGTGTTATGACGGAATAAATGAAGCCGATTACAGCTTTTACGTTACATCGGCGAAAAATTCTGGATTTTCGATCCTCGGCGAATATTCGCTCGGCGGAAACCGATACACGCTTCTTGAAGGCAAAAATAACGATCTTTATGTCTCATATATAAGCAGCCTCGGTATGCTGCGCGTTTACGCCGAAAAATCGGGAACAAAATATCCGTTGGCAGAGCAGCAAGATGCGCCGGCTGCATCGGGGCAGAAGCTATGGCAGCTGCCGGTCGATGTTGTTGGCTCTGCATCAAACGGCGGAATGTCATATGTGATACGTCTCGCGGACGGGACATTCATAGTGGTTGGCGGCGGTTATGCGACCAACCGTGAAGCTGACGGGCTTTATGAACTTTTGATGGCAAATACCGCCGACGGCAAGCAGCCTGTCATATCGGCATGGTTTATTACACACCTGCATTATGATCATTACGGGTGCCTCAAGAAGTTCACCGAAAAATATTCCGACAAGGTGACGGTGAAGGCGTTTTATTGTAATTTTCCAACTCGCGGATATGCGGGACTTGAAAGCAACACCGCGCCGACACTCGTCAGCTTTATGAAGAAGTGGAAGGGGGCGCAGATATATGATCGCATTCATTCCGGAATGACGTTCTGTATCGCAGATGCAAAAGCGGAGGTGCTCTTTACCCATGAAGATCTTTACCCGCAGCGGATGAGTGATGCGGTAGTCAATGACACGACCACGGTTTTTGCCATTACGGTAGCGGGGCAGAGAATACTGTTTCTGGGTGACATAGAGACGGCGTCAAGTGATGTTATGACCTCGTTTCTTGCCCCTGCTGCGATAAAATCCGATATCGTGCAGTTTGCACATCACGGGTATGAGGGAGCAACGGTCAAGGTATACAAAGAAGCTGCCGCTCCCGTTGTGCTGTGGCCCGCGCCGATATACGGAACTCTCAACGGTGCGCCGCAAGCTGTATTTGAAAGTATGATCACAACGACATCATATTCTCCGTCCAACGAATACATATGCAAAGCCGATTTCACAAAGAAGATAATCGTTTCCGGCGCGGGTCTTGCAGAGCTTGATCTCCCGTACACGCCGTCGGGCGAAAAGCTTCCCGATTACAGATCCATCTATCTTGAACTGCTTAAGAAGTATAACTGAAATGAAAAAAGAAAAAAGAATCATTATAGCATCCGATGCACATTTTTGTCACATCGACTGGTACGGTGTGCCCACGCGTGAGCGTATTGAACGTATGGCGCGTGATCTGAATGCCGAATACGAGCGGGATCCTTATGAATTTATACTCTTTCTCGGCGACTATTCGCTTGACCACTGGAAGTGGCTGATAAAAGGCTCGTACCTTGCGCGCGGCATATGCAATACGACCGATTTCATAAACACCTGTTGCTGCGACCTGCCGACTCCGTACTATATGATCGCGGGAAATCATGAGCAGTACGGTGATGCCAAATGGCGCGAGATCACGGGTTTTCCGCGAAGCTTCACCGTGGAGTGCGGAAATTATGTTTTTATTCTCTGGGACAGCTACGGCGCCGATCTTGATCCCACCGAGCACAGCGATGGCACCTACACGCCCATGGATATTGAAGGCATGAGAAAGATAATGAACAGTTATCCGGGAAAAAAGTTCATTCTCTGCTCGCACCATGTTTATATAACCAAGGAGAGCTCCGAGCTCGGAAACTTCCTTGCCGATCCCGATATACTTTGTCTGTTTGCCGGGCACAACCATTGTTCCAATATAGCGGAGTTGCCGGCAGGCGACGGCATAAAAAATCTGCTGCGCACAGGCAACTATTCGTATTCGGGAATGAAAAAGGACACGCTCAGATGCATGTGGGGATTCCGCGACCTGTACCTCGGAGATCATTCGCTGCGCTCTGCGTATTTGGTGCAGGAAAACGATGTTGTGATGGATGACGGTCAAGCGGTGCACGTCCCATACAGTACGCAGGATAAACGGAGCCTTAAATTCTGACAGTTTGATCCTCCGCACAGGTGAATAATATGATATTGATAATTTTTCATACTATTCTGATAGAAAAGGCGGCAGTACGGCTGTATAATACACTTGTAAAAAATGATCTTCATGTTGTTCTCGCAAGGTTGATCGATATGCCGCAGGCTTTACCGGATGTCGGAAATGACTGCGGTAAATTACGGGAAAAAGCCCGTGTTACGAGAGGAGTAATTGAAAATGACGGAGATCTTTCGCAAACCAAAGATAGGAGTGCTGCTTATTGAAGCAGAACGCTTTCGCGCTCTCGGCGAAGGTACCGTACGCGGTACATATGCGGTCAGAAAGGATGCCGAAGCCGCTGCATATATTAATAAGATACAGGAATTTGCCGATGTCGTATATCCCGGTCCTGTATGGGAGCGTGACGGCGCGGAAAGGGCAGCACGCCTTTTCTACAACGAGGGTGTTGACTGCGTTGCGGCAGGTTTTCTTTCATGGGCGGAGGATTTTGCCTGGATCCGTTTTCTGCGCGAGTTGCCGCAGATGCCGCTGTTCTTTATGTCGGTGGTGCGAGATTCGCTCGCCATAACCGATACGAACGATGAGGACCAGTTTATCGACTTCCTTTCCGCAGGTGCACTTGTGGGATTTCAGGAAGCCAGCGGCTCTTTCCGCCGCTTTGACAGACCGATGAGCGACATGGCCATCGGCACTCTTGACACGGTCGTTGAAAAGCAGAAAATATTCGCATCCGCAGCCCGTGTGCGCTCTACGCTGCGCCATGCGCGAATATCGCTGCTCTCCTGCTTCAACGAGGCGATGTGGGCTACATACCTCGACCCCTACAATCTTTTCATGAAGGTGGGACCGGAGATACATTTTCTTTCGATATCCGAGCTCGTAAATGAAATAAACGGCACCTCCGATGATACGGTGAAGGGAATAGTGAAGGAACTCACCGCGAACCATGAGGTATATCCGAACGTTGACATGGAAAAGCTCGACGCATCGGTCCGTGCATCGTACGCGATGGAGCGCATAGCCATTAAGGCGGATACCGACCTGCTCGTCCTCAATGACATAGATACGGTGCTTTTCCGAGAAGTGGGACTGCGTCCCGGTTTTGCTCCGACGAGTGCCGACCTGCCGCTCGTTACCGTTCCCGAGGGTGACATAGGCGGCGGTCTTGCAACTTACATACTGCACGCACTGACCGGACGTCGCTCAAACTTCATCGAGCCTTTCTATATCGATCATGTGCGCGGGACCTTTGCCGCGGGACACGCAGGACCGAACGATTATCGTGATCCCGAGGGAAAAATGATAATCGCACGTGACGAGCGTTTCGCAAAGAGCGGTTGGAAATATGCCGGAGCTCCTTTTGCATGGTACGTTTTCCCCGAAGGCACAAAGACTATGCTGCATATGTCGGAAAAAGACGGAAAAATGAAGATGGTATGCACCCTCGTTGACGTTCTGCCGACAAAGCATTACCTTGCGTCCTATTCTCATGCGGATTTTGCACCGCACGGCAATATGACGCCCGAAGAACTGTTTGCCGGCATAGCGGCAAACGGTGTAACGCAGCACTACGGCATAGCTCACGGTGATGTTACTGCAGAGCTTGAAGCGCTTGCAAAAATGCTTGGTTTTGACTTTGCAAAGATCTGAGGTAGCGGCAGTGAAGAAGATATTACTTATAACATACGACAACTGTGATGACAGTGAGGTGCTTTATCCGCTTTTCCGCATGCGTGAGGCAGGATATACAGTTGATGTTGCTTCGATGGAAAAGCGCACGATAAAGGCAAAATATCACTTTACCGTGGAGGCGACGCACCTTTTGAGTGAGGTCGATCCTTCGGAATATGCGGGGCTTATCCTGCCCGGCGGCACGGCACCCGAAAAGATACGTCAGCAGGCATCAGCGCTGGAGATAACAAGGTATTTTGATAAGAACGGTCTCCCCATAGCTGCCATATGCCACGGCCCGCTGATACTTATCAGCGCCGGAACGCTGCGCGGAAGAAAATGCACCTGCTATCCCGGTATACGTGACGATGTGATAAATGCCGGCGGACTTTATGATGACGCCGAAGCGGTGGTTGACGGAAATGTCGTCACTTCACGCCGTCCGGAGGACCTTCCTGCGTTCATGCGCGAGTTTATTGCGCTTCTCGAAAGAAACTGAACCAGATCAAAAAACAAGGAGATACAGCCATGTCATTTATGTTCAACCCCTTTCCCTATGACGATCCCAATGCGATAAACCGCATTGACGCCAAGGGTATCAATACCGCATCCGTCTCTGTCGGCAATGACTCAGTGCGCAAAGCTTTTGTCGCGATAGTAAAAAAAGGCGGCGTGATCGCTCTTGACGGTTATACAACCGCTCCGTTCGATGCCGTTCTTGCTCTTGCCGGCGATGTGCGCAAAATTGCCGTATCTTCGGTTCTGAAGTCGCCCGCCGAGCTGCGCGAGCTTTTCCGAGACAACCTTCCCGAGGATCGCAAAAAAGACCCCGTTTTGCTTTACGGCAAACTCTTCAAGGCGGGGTATGCCGGAATGTTCGATCCCGTAAAGCTCGCGGAACTCAAAAAGACGCTTGACGAGGTAAAAAAGTCGGGTGAGACACTGATACTCTGGGGCTTCGGAGCACTTTCCGAGGAGCTTTATCCTTATGCCGACACGCGCATATTCTGCGATATCACGCCCAAGCGCGCAGTCCTCAACATCAAAAAAGGCGGTTTCCGCAATCTCGGTTCGGACGAGGATATGCCCTTTAAGGCGACGATGCGCCGTTGCTACTATGTGGACTTCGAGCTTGCCTTTACCCTTCGCTCAAAGCTGCTTGCCGCACACGATATCGACTATTATATCTGCGGCGACAATGCCGAGGAGCTCACGCTGCTTCCAGCCGACCTGCTTTTCACGCTTATCGACCGTACTCTGGAATCTCCCTTCCGTCAGCGTCCGGTCTATCTTGAGGGCGTATGGGGCGGCTATTACACCATGGGTGTGCGCCGGCTGCCTGACACCATGAAGAACTGCGCATGGGTATTCGATATGATCCCGATGGAGGTCTCTACCGTTATCGAAGCTGACGGACTCACCGTTGAAGTTCCTTTCTACACCGTCGTTTCATCTTTCGGAGAAAAACTGATGGGCAGGCAGTGCATCGACGAATTCCACGGATTCTTCCCGATACGCTTCAACTATGACGATACATTCCACGCTGCCGGAAATATGTCCGTACAGCTTCACCCGGGAGCTGAATTCGTTATGAAGGAAAACGGAGAGCTCGGCAGACAGGACGAAAGCTATTATGTTTTCGTTACCGGTCAGGGCGCACGCACTTACCTCGGCTTCCGCGACGGAGTAAACGTTGACGAGTTTGTGGATGAGGTCAAAAAGAGCGAAAAAGAACACACCGAGATCGACTATAAAAAGTACATCTACGGTGTTCACAGTGAGCCGGGCACGCAGGTGATGATACCTGCCGGAACGATCCACGCGTCGGGGCAGAACCAGGTGATCCTTGAGATTGGTTCGCTCACCGTCGGTTCCTACACATATAAAATGTATGACTACCTCCGTCGTGACCTTGACGGCAATCCCCGCCCGATCCATTCATATTACGGCGCACTTAACCTCAATCACAATATGACAGAAACGTATGTCAAAGAAAATCTTGTGAACGGCAGAAAGAGAGTGCTGCGTGAGGATAAAAACGGTAAGGAAATAGTTGTGGGCGAGTGTGATCAGCTTTATTTCTCGCTTCGCAACCTCGTTTTCGGTGATTATTTTACAGACGATACCAAACGTTACTCCGAGAGCGGCGACTTTTTCGTGTACGCTCTTGTTGACGGTGAAGATGTGACTGTCAGAAGCAAAGCACACCCCGAGCGTCAGTTCAGAATGAAATATATGGATATGGTCGTCATACCTGCGTCGATGGGTGAGGTCGAGCTTGTCAACAACAAGCCCGGCACATGGACGGTCATGCACAAAACCATGCTCAAGCGCGGAGTCTGAGGCACTGCCGTGATGAAAAAGTGCATTTATGCCCTTGATGCGGGCGGGAGCTTTCTCAAATGCGGTCTTGTGGATGAAAACCTTTCCGTCATCTGCGGGACGCATGATTCCGAACCCGCCGACTCAGCCAACGGTACCGAGAAAAGCATTCGGGGCGCTTACAAAGCGCTTGCGGCGCGTGCCAAAGCACGCGCTGCAAGCGCGGGGTATGAAATATCTGCGATCGGGATGGACACGCCGGGGCCGTTTGATTATGCGACCGGCACGTTCAGGATGACTCATAAGTACACGGCGCTTTACGGTGTTTCGGTGCTGCCGTGGTTTGCCGAGGACTTTTCAGGTGTGCCGGTCAATATCATGCACGATTCGACGGCATTCATTCTCGGCGTATCAAAAGATCTGCCCGAAGAAAAAAAGAACGGGCTTGCTGTCGTAATGCTCGGCACCGGGCTCGGGTTTGCCGTTATGAAAAACGGTAAGCCTTTGCTCGCTGCAAACGGCGGTCCCGGTGTGAGCATATACCGCGCTCCGCTTCACGGTGTTGAAGCTGAAGAATTGATATCCGCGCGCGGTATATGCGTAAGGTACGCCAAGGCGGCGGGATGCGGCGACAATATGCCTGATGCGCGGCAGATAGCAGAACTTGCAAAGTACGGCGACCGTGATGCGATAACGGCATATGCCGATACGGGAAGGCTGCTCGGTGAGCTGCTCTCACCGATACTTGCCGAATACGGAATACACACTCTCATGCTCGGCGGTCAGATATCGCGTGACTGTGGGCTGTTTATGCCTCAGCTCAGAATTGCACTTGAACATTCTGCGTGCGGATTCAGAGGGGAGATACTCGAAGCTCCTCATGCCGATGATGCGCATCTTATCGGTGCGGCTACCGGATGTGAAAAAATAATCTCTGCGTGTGATCGTGTCTGAGGAGCACGATTGGAGTGACTGCCGAAATCTCAAGGTTTTTCGGCAGTCACTCCAATTTTTTAAATCATAACTTTTTTGAATTATAAAACGGTGGTGTTGAAATATCCGAAAGATATTTCAACACCGCCACGAAGATATTATTCTCTCAAGAAGTTGCCGAATGTAAGCATCATCGGGTAGTCTTTGATCGGCAGGTTGTGGAATATCCATCTGCCGTCGCCGTGAGGCTCTGCAATGCTTTCGGGAAGGGAGTAAATGCTTCCGTCCAGCATATCAACAAGCTTTACCTCGCCCGGAACACCTGCGGCGTGGAGCGTTACCGTTGCTTCGTATTCGGATGTCATGAGGTCAGAGGCGTGCCAATAGACGTAGGCGCGGCTTCCGTCAGGGCGCAGAAAACCTCCGCCAAGCGTTTCAAAATCGTTGACGTCGGTACCGAAAATGCGCTTTGACACATCGGGGCGGGGCATTATCGGAAGATCCTGTACCTTCCATTCTCCCGAAAGCGCCGATGCGAGCACCTGAAGCGTGCGGTATGACATTTTCGGTTTATAATCACCTATCGAAAAACCGTTTTCATCAAATTCCGCACCGAGAACTCCGAAATATCCGTAATCGAGCCAGCTTGCTTTATCGCCGTTTTTGCCGTTGAGCGCTTCTATCATGTCCATGCATGAGAAGTATGATGCAAACTCCGCTCCGCCGAGCAGGTCGATGATGAGGTGGCGCGCCATATATTTTGCCTGGCGGCGCTCGCTCCATACGCCTTGCTTGAGCGCTCCGTTGCCGCCGCTGCGCGACTGAGTTCCGGATTCACCTTGAATAACCGGCATACCTGGCTTATAATAGTCGCATAATGCGCGCATTGAGCGTATGCTGTCTGCCATCACTTTGTCGCTGGGCGTATAGCAGTGATATGTGAGCGCATCGCAGATGTCAAACGCACCTTCTTCGGCAAGACCGGCAAAGAAGACCATGTTTGCGCGGCACATGGCACCGATAAGCGCGCGCGCGTCGGGATCCGATTCGTGTATAGCCTTAGCGGTCGGTATAGCGAGACGGGCATAATCTACGGGGTTGGCACCGCATTTCCATGTACCGCGCCCGTCGGGCTCGTTCCATATTTCATAATCGCGTACTCTGCCGCGGAAATGGACGACAAGCGCACGCACATATGCTATCCATGCGTTGAAGGCTTCATCAGAGAAGAGCGGCGGGCATCCGACAGCTCCGTATGCCTCGGCGGCTCTCTCGTCGTATATCTCGTTTCCGTAAACTATGTTCATCCACGGTATCATGCCGTCGGCGCGTAGTCTGTCCACTATTGCGTCAAGCCACGCGAAGTCATAAATGCCTTTTATGCGCTCGGTGCGCTGCCAACCGGACTGTATACGCACATATTTCACTCCGATTTTTGCGAGCGGTTCGTATGCCTTCTCGGGATCGAATACCGCGCGGTCGAGCTTTTCAAAACCTATCCCGAGCCTTGAGGTGTCTACCTCTTTTGCGCTCATGGCGCGCACGTTACCGATTTTGGTCAGTCTGTCCATCATTGTCCTTTCTGCGCCGCGCACGGCGCAACCGTTTGTTTATCTAATTATATCAGCTTTGCTGACCGCGGTATATACGGATTGTGCGATTTTATAAGAATATTATTTTTTAATTTTAAATCGCCGCATCTCATGCGACAGAAAAACAGGCTCCGTCTTCTTTATTCGGACGGAGCCTGTTTTTCAGTTTTCAGCCTCTATATGTTCAATCAGATCGGCTATTACGCCCTCCTCGTTGGAGCAGAGGCAAAGATCGGCAACCTTTTTCACCTCGTCGAGCGCGTTGCTCGGGCAAACGCCGACATCGGCTGCTTTTATCATTGAAATATCGTTGTCATAGTCTCCGACCGCGTAGACCTTGAGCGGTCCGGGGTGCTCGGGCGACTGACATATGCGTCTCAGCTCCGGGATCATGAGTGCCTTGGTGCACCCTTTTTTCTGAAGCTCAAAAAATGTGGGACCGGACATGGTATCCTCGAATGTGTCATCTCCCATTTCGCGGCGCAGCTCGCGGCGCAGCCACACAAGACGTTCTGGTTTGTCGCGTATAACGACCTTGTACCAATCATAATTCATCCATTCCTCGACGGGGAGGATATAGCGGTTTTCGGGTGGGCAGCTCTGCAGGTCGCGTTCCATCATAGGTGAAACGGGTGGGCAAGTCATATATCCCTCCGGTACGGAAAGTCGTATGCACACGGTGGGAAGGGCTTTGAACATAAAATCTATTGCGCGGCGTGTGAGGTCACGGTCCAGAAAATGTTCGCAGGTGGGGTGATTTTTGCTGAAATCATAAAGATATGTCCCGTTGCAAACGGCGACAGGAGCGTTTACAAGCTCACGTACATTCGGTATGCAGTGCTCAAGGCTCATGTGCATACGTCCGGTCGCGATCGTAAACAGACCGCCTGCGGCTTTGAATCGCTCGATAGCGTCAATGTTCCGCTGAATTATTTTTGCACGTGCTCCGAAAAAGGTACCGTCAAGGTCGGTAAGAATCAGAATGTTCGAAAGATCCTTCATGATTGTTCTTTGGTATATTCCTTTATAGATTTGAATGGTTCGCTGTAGCCGGATGCGTGCCGCAGTTTGTCGATAAGACGCTGCATATCGTCCGGACACGGTGCTGTAAAGCACATCGGCTCTCCGGTACGCGGATGGTTGAATTCAAGCCTTGCCGCGTGCAGGCACTGACCGTGGATGAGTTGTCGGTTTTGAGTAAAAACGGCGCCGCGCTCGCCTCCATACAAGGGATCACCGAGCACGGTATGCCCTATGAAGGCCATATGCACGCGTATCTGGTGCGTTCTGCCGGTCTCAAGTCTGCATATCGTAAGGGACGCACCGTTGTAGCGTTCGCAGATATTCCAATGCGTTACGGCTTCGCGCGCGTGCATTGACGGATCGCGAAGTACCGCCATTTTTTTGCGGTTGAGCGGATATCGACCTATCGGCTCGTTGACGGTTCCGCTGTCCTCACGCGGAGAACCGCATATGAGCGCTGCGTATGTCCTGCGGACGGCATGTATCTTCATATCCGCTGCAAGTGTCGCGTGCGCGGCATCGTTTTTCGCAACGACCAAAAGCCCCGAGGTGTCCTTGTCTATACGGTGGACTATTCCGGGGCGCATAACGCCGCCGATGCCGGAAAGGGAGGTGCCGCAATGTGCAAGCAGTGCATTCACAAGTGTGCCGTCCGGGTTTCCGGCTGCGGGGTGCACCACGAGCCCCGACGGTTTGTTTATGACGATTATGTCGCTGTCCTCGAATATTATGTCAAGGGGAATATCCTCTGGCTCAGCCTCTGCAGGCCGCGGCGCCGGCAGGCTGACTAAGATCTCGTCGCCTGCGGTCAGTTTTTGTTTCTTTACGGCTGTTTTTCCGTCCAGAGCGACAAGTCCCTCTTCACACAGCCGCGCTGCTGCCGATCTGCTGAGTGATATGCCTCCGAAAAGACCGGCGGAGGCTGCGTTTGACGAAGCCTCCGCCAAGAACGCATCAAGTCTTTTGCCGACGTCTTTCTCCGCAACCGTAAGGCGTATTTTGAGCCCACCGGTATGCTCCGCTTCTTTCTTTTCCGTCATAGCGGACAAGATCCTTTCTGCGTTTTTATTCTTCTTCTTTTTTAGAATCGTTTCCGCTGTCGCCGTCCCGACTGCGGGCGCACTTTTTTGCATGGCACACGGTGTGTTCACCGCTTCCGCCGACATCGTCCGGCACAGCAGCTTCGACCTGATTTTTGTCGATCTTGCTTGCCTTGTATTCAGCGACGCTCAGCATGATAACGTAGAGTACCAAAAGACCTACGCCTATGCATATGCACGAATCTGCAATATTGAACACCCACGCCCATACTTTGGGAAAGGCGCAGAAGTCAATAAAATCTATCACATATCCAAGCATTACGCGGTCGATCATGTTTCCGACGCCGCCTGCGAGAATAAGGGCGAGTCCCGCACGTTCAAGCCTGTTTTTCGGCTTTGAAACGATCATAAATGCAATTATACATATGATCGTAATTGCAGAGAGTATGAGAAAGACCCAACGGTTGTCGGCAAGCATACCAAATGCCGCACCTCTGTTTTCCACATATGTGAAGCGCAGGACACCGGGGATCAGATCAAGCGGCGGATTGCCTTTAAGCGTTATCACGATGAGCCATTTGGAAAGCTGATCTATGAAAATAAGCGCGATTACGCTGATAAACCAAATAAGCATATTTTTAAGTATATACGGCTCGGCGGCTGTCAGCGCCGAGCCGTATGATGTTGCGGTTCCGGACCTTGGGGTCCGTTATAGTTATTGTCGTCAGCCGATTATCTTGCGGCAGCGGTCGCAGATGAATCCGTCTTCGGTCTTTTCGCCGTGTGTTGAATAGCACCAGCAGCGGTCGCATTTTTCTCCGTCGGCGGTCTCGACGACGACAGAGAGCTGCTTGCCGTCATCCGGGCTGAATGCACCTTCGGGCGCATCTCCGTTAACGACATGAGCGCCGCTTGTTATAAACACGGTGGCAAGCTCTTCCTCGGTAAATTTGCCGAGATGCTCAAGAATTGCGGTATCACGTGTATATACCGTGACCTTGGCGTCAAGCGATTTGCCTATGCGCTTTTCGGCGCGTGCAAGCTCAAGGGCTTTCATCACATCGTCGCGCAGGTCGAAGAGCTGCTCCCATTTTTTCGCGCCCTCAAATTCATATTCGGCGACAGGGGAGGGGAGCTCATTGAGGTACACGCTCGTCTTATTGTCACCGGAGGAATGAGGCATCGCCTGCCAGATCTCCTCGGCAGTAAATGCAAGCATAGGTGCGATAATGCGGTCAAGAGCATTTATGATGCGGTACATTGCGCTCTGTGCCGAGCGGCGCGCGGGCGAGTCGCTTTTTTCGACATAAACGCGGTCTTTGGTGATGTCGATATACAGCTTGGACATATCGATTGTGCAGAAGTTGTTTACCGCGTGGTATACAAGGTGGAACTGATATGTGTCGTACCCGTTGCGCGCGGTCGCGATAAGAGAATTGAGGCGGGTAAGCGCCCAACGATCGATGTCAAGAAGCTTGTCGACGGGCATGAGGTCACGGTCGGGATCGAAATCGCCGAGGTTCGCCATGATTATACGCGCAGTGTTGCGGATCTTGCGGTATGCCTCCGAAAGCTGCTTGAAGATGTTGTCGGAAGCGCGCACATCGACGGTATAGTCACTGGAAGCGACCCAGAGACGAACAAGGTCGGCACCGTATTTTTTTATCATTTCATCGGGAGATACCGCATTTCCGAGCGATTTGTGCATTTGCTTGCCTTCGCCGTCAACGACCCATCCGTGAGTCAGAACGGTTTTGTAAGGTGCTCCCTGCTGCTTTGCACCGACTGCGGTGAGAAGCGACGACTGGAACCAACCGCGGTACTGGTCTGCACCCTCAAGGTACATATCCGCAGGCCACTTGAGCTCGTCGTTGCCCTCAAGCACCGCAAAGTGCGATGAGCCCGAATCGAACCAACCGTCAAGCGTATTGGTCTCCTTGGTAAAGTGCCTTCTGCCGCAGTGCGGGCAGACAAAGCTGTCACCGAGAATGGCAGAGGCATCAAGATCGAACCAAGCGTTTGATCCGCGTTCGGCAAATACCTTGGAAACACGGTCAATACTTTCGTCATTGCATATCGGTTTGCCGCAGTCCTCGCAATAGAATACGGGGATCGGCAGACCCCAATGACGCTGACGCGAAATGCACCAGTCGGCACGCTCGCGTACCATCTGCACGATACGTTCACCGCCCCACGAGGGGATCCACTTTACCTTGGAGCACGCTTCAACGGCGGCATCCTTGAAGGCATCGACCGAGCAGAACCACTGAGGTGTGGCGCGGAAGATTATCGGGTGCTTGCATCTCCAGCAGTGCGGATAGGAGTGTACGACCTCTTCGCTTGCAAAGAGCGCACCCGATTCCTTCATGTCGGCAAGTATCGCCTCATTGGATTTTTCATAATACATACCCGCATATTTTCCCGCGTCGGCTGTCTGATAGCCGCGGTCGTCAACAGGTACTATTATATCGATATTGTACTTTTTGCAGGTGTTGAAGTCATCGGCACCAAAGCCGGGAGCAGTGTGAACGCATCCCGTACCGCTGTCCATTGTGACATAATCTGCATTAACGATTACGGAATCGCGGTCGAGGAAGGGATGGCGGGCGTGCATATATTCAAATTCACGTCCGGGCATTGCAGTGACGACCTCGTAGCTTTCGATTCCGCCTGCCGCCATTGTTTTGGCTGCGAGGGCTTCGGCTACGATATAGTAATTGCCGTCGGAGGCACGGAGAACGGCGTAACTTTCGTCGGGATGGAGAGCAATGGCAAGGTTGCCCGGGAGAGTCCATGTCGTTGTCGTCCATATGATGAAATATGTGCGGTCAAGGTCGCAGACGGCAGAAAGCTTGCCGCCCTTGTCATCGCATACCTTGAACTTTACATAGATCGATGTGCATTTGTCATCCTTATATTCGATCTCGGCTTCGGCAAGTGCCGTTTCGTCGTGGGGGCACCAGTAAACGGGCTTGAGACCCTTGTAGATGTAGCCTTTTTTGAACATCTCGCCGAAAACGCGCACCTCGCGTGCCTCAAATGAGGGCGCCATGGTGGTATACGGATGTTGCCAGTCACCGCAGACGCCGAGTCTGATAAATTCGTTTCTCTGGCGATCAATATAATTCTGTGCGAACTTGTGGCAGGCATCGCGGAACTCGGATATCGACATTTTCTTGCGGTCGATCTTATTCTTCTTGATTATGGCACTTTCGATAGGCATTCCGTGGTTGTCCCAACCGGGAATGTACGGTGCCTGATACCCCTCCATCGATTTGGATTTGACTATCATGTCCTTGAGTATCTTGTTCATCGCGGTACCCATGTGGATATCGCCGTTAGAGAAGGGAGGACCGTCGTGAAGAACGAATTTTTCGTGTCCCTCGTTGTTTTTGAGCATGAGGGAATAAAGGTCTATCTCATCCCAGTATTTGAGCATTTCAGGCTCGCGCTGAGGGAGGTTAGCGCGCATTGCGAATGAAGTTGAGGGAAGGTTGAGTGTGCTGGTATAATCCTTAGACATTTTTGGATCTTGTCCTTTCTTGCTGTCGGAAATTATTTATTTGCCGAGCCTGCGGCGAATGGCTTCAAGAGAGCTCTTCATGCTTCCGTATCCCGAGTGTTCACCTGACTGTGCGGGCGCGGCTTCCGGCTGTGTTGCAGTATCTGCAGCGGAAGTCTCTGCCTTTTCGGTGTCATCTTCGGCATCGGCTCCTGCAGCGGGTGTATCATCTTCGTGCGTACCCACGTCGCTGCTTTCTTTGTCGGAGTACATTGCTGTCAGCATATTTTTTATGTCGTCATCGGAGAACGATGGTTCGTGCGCAGGCTCGGGAGCTTTTTCATCGGCGGGCTTTTCGTCGGAGCTTACCGACGCTTCGGTCACGTCGGCCGTCTCACCTGCGGTATCGGTCACAGCAATATCCGGATCAGACTTTTTTTCTTCGGTTGCGGGGGTCTTTTTCTGTCTGCCCGAGCCGGCAAGAGCCTGTTTTAGCGCTTCGAGCATATTGGTTTCCTCGGATATCGTTTCGATATTTTCGTCGTTTTCAACGATCTCATCCGCGTCTTCGGAAAGGTTGGGGTCGCTGTCGGTATCATTCTCGCTCAGCTCGTCGTCGCCGATCTCTTCAAGTTCCGGAATATCCTCTGCCGCTTCGTCCGCAACCTCACCGTCTGCGGAAGCAGGTCCTTCTTCGACAGCCGCAGTGACGGCTGTTTCTTCCGTTTCATCGGTAGCCGATGAAGCAGATTCGTTTTCGCCGCTCCGGCAGTTGTCTGAAGTTGCCGATGTGCTGCCGACGGCGCCAATGCGCTCGTCGATATTTTTGCAAAGCACTTCCGTGCGCTCATCTATCTCTGTGCAGAGCTGCTCGGCTCTTGCTATGAGTGCGGAGAGTCGCTCGGAGGCTTCGGCAAGCTTACGGTCGTTTGCATTGACTGTCGCACGTACATCGGCAAGCTTTTTGTCGAACATTTCGGCATCTGCCGTAAGGCGTGTGTTTGCATCACGAAGTCTGAGAAGTTCGTTCCCGAGATTTTCGTTTTCCGACAGGAGCTTTTTATTTTCCGCTTTTACAGCCTCGACCTGCTTTTCCGCACTTTCCGCACGTGCAGACGCCGCCCCCACATCCGAGTGGAGACGTGTAATGCAGGCAATGAGATCGGAAATGGCGCGGTCGGCATTCTGAGCGGAGTATGTGTCACCGCTCAGCAGATATTTCTTTTTGAAGGATTCGGAAACAGACATAACAAACCTCCGTAAGTGTGAATTGAAAATTCTGTCGTCAGTATATGGGTATGAACGAGAGCGTCACCTGCACGATGGCGAGTATCATTGCCGCGCAGAAAAAAGAGGCATCGAGCGGCAGCCCCTGAAACCATCCTTTGCGTTCAAAGAGCGTTCGTACGGGAATAATGAACGGCTCAGTGATCGTACAGGCTATGGCATATATCACATTGTCCTCGTCCATCATCAGTAAGGACATTATCGAGCGCACCAACATCGCCATGAGTATCAGCGACAGAAATACGTCAACGGTATTAACAATAAGATATAAAAATAATTCCACGATCAGACCCCGTATTGCGATTGGATGTAATCGAAGGCAGGCGATCAAACGCGCCGGTCGATCAATAAACCTACCGCGCCGGATAATACGGCGCGGCAAGTAGTCCCCCGTTGCGGGCAGATGTCGGCCCTTATGCGGGAGTGCGGTCAGGTGTTATCCGTGCTTGCTTCAGCCGAGAAATGAGTCGGACGCGTCGGAAGAATCCGTGTCGGGCTTGCGACCTTCCTCGGATATCTCCATGTTCTCGGGTGCGAGCATATAGGTGTTGGCGGCAACTCTCTTTATCTGTCCGCCGAGGGCATAGGAAACGCCGGTGAGGAAGTAGATCAGGTTTGAGGCTGTCTCCTTGTTTGCCGATTCAAGGTTAAGAACTACGGCACATCTGTTGATAAGGAAATCGGCGATGGCGGGAGCTTCTTTGTAGCTTGTCGGCTTTATAAGCTTCATTGCGAACGCAGAGCCGGACGACACTGGCGATGAATACGAGGGTGCGGAAGATGTCGTTCTCTTGGGAGTATCCTCGATCTTGATATCATCGTTTTCCGCGGGCGCGAAAGCGCTTTCGTCGGGATATGTGCTGTCGGTCCCGTAGTAATCGGTGTCGTATGCGGCGTCGTAATCAGACGCTTCGGGTTTGTTTTTTCTTGCGAAAATGCTCATGGTGTTCCTCCGTTTTATTCAGCTTGTTTTTTATCTTGTTTATGGAGCTTCAGCGCCCGAAAAGGGCACGTCCCACACGCACGCAATTTGCGCCGCATTTGATTGCCGTCTCATAGCTGTCGCTCATGCCCATCGAAATGACAGGCTCTTTTATATTATGAAGTTTTTCGCGCCAAATGTCAAGAACAAGTTGATAAGTTTCTAAGAAATAATTTTCATAATCGGCTTTTTTCTCGAATTTTGGCCCCATAGTCATGAATCCGACCTGCTCAATGTGCGGAAAACGCGCAAGTGACAGGCAAAACTCCGCCGCGTCCGAAGGTGCTATCCCACCCTTGCTTTTTTCGTCGGCGCCGTTGATTTCGACGAGCACACGCGTTACGGTCTCGTGCATGGCAGACTGTTTTTCGATCTCCTCGGCAAGGCGTTCGGAGTCAAGCGAATGTATGAGCTCCGTCTGCCCGATGAGGTATTTTACCTTGTTTGTCTGAAGTCTGCCGATAAAGTGAAAGCGTATCCGGTCGCGCTCCTCGGGAGAGAGCAGCGCCTTGTGGGCGATGAGCTGCTGCACGCGGTTTTCCCCAACGTCCGCAACGCCGCATTCGCGCACCAGGTGCAGAAATTCTTCATCGCTTGCGTATTTCACCGCAGCGACGAGCGTCGGCGCACATGTGAGTCCCGCATCGCGCGATGCGTTTATCATGCGGTGTACGACCTCATTAAGCGAGCTGTCTATATATGCACAGTCAGTCATATTCGGACCTCCTTACGTTCTGTGCGTTCAACTGAGTGTTTTACCGTCGTAAAGGTTTCTTCCGGTAAGTATTATATCCTCAAGTTCGTCAAGGTAAAAGTAATAATCTTCTTTTGTGCCGTATTTTACCGGCGTGCCGCCGTTGTCGTATATGCGGCGCTGCCACCCTTTCTGCTTGGCGAAGCGATGCAGAGAATCATATTCACCGAGTACCCCTTCCGAATTGAAGCCGAGTATACGGTATGTCAGTTGCCTGTCGTTGCCGACCTCGGAATATTCCGAAACTATGCAGTAGTCGTCATTCTGGTTCAGTATATTGATCCTTCTGAAATAAACCCTGCCTCCGTGAAGGGTATAGACTCCGGTCATTCCTCGGTATGAGCGCACGGCGCTCATGGGCACGCGATAGCCGTCGAGAACGCTCTTTTCAAGCTTTACACTCATACGGCGGTAGTACGTGAAGCTCTCGGGCATAAGATCGGTGGAGAAGAGCAGAAGAGTTCCGCCGTTTACCGTATCGGCTACCTTTTTATCAAGCCTCATTGCGAGCACCGCTCCGCCGTTGTCGTTGAACATGACGTTGTATGTGCTGCCCTCGGTGTAAGAAGTGTCGTTGCTGCGGTCAATTGCAGCCGCGATATACCACCGCACTCCTCTTGCAATTTTGCCGGCATTGTTGGCGGGTACCGACGGGGAGCTTTGGATCGCGTCATAAAAGCTTTCGCATGTGAAATTGTTTATCAGCTCAGCTCCGAGAAGCGTTTCATACCCGTCGCAGTATCTGAAATAATAGCCGGTATCAGATGCTTTTACTGTACCTATGACGTTGCCGCGCTGCGCCTCGAGCGTTGCCTTTTTTGTTTTTAGCGCGGATATCGCGTCATCGATCCCGGTATTCTTGCCGCGGTAGATATCATACCGTATCATAAGACGGCGCAGCTCATCCGACTCACCAGATGCGCCGACATAATCGCCGACGGAGAGCGAGGACATTATGTCCGAATATCTGTCAGCCAAAGACCGGTATACCTCACGCATATTTTCGGTCCAGGCATTGCGCTTTGCGGCTGCTTCGAGAAGCTTTATTTCACGGTCGATGTCACTTATGCTTTTGTTTATTTCCTCATCTCCGGACGGATATATACTTGCAGCGGTCTCGTTTGTCGCAAGCCGCGTCCCGTCCGCCGCGGCGGGAAGAATGGAGCCGGAGGCATTTGCCGTCAGCACCTTCTCGTCGCGCAAAAGATATGCATCGGCCGCTTCATATTCCGGCTCGGATATCTTTATCGCAGCCGATGTTGTGACTGTTGTTGTGAGATTGCCGGCAAGTTGGACCACCATGTATGCGGCAAAGCCGAGCGAGGCGAGTGCAACAAAGATATGTGTCATTGCCGTGAGAAAATAATGAGTATCAAATACGGGCGCACGCTTCCGTTGCGCCGCAATGCGCACGGCGGGCAGATGCTGCCGACGATGCGGATCGCGTTCCTCCGGCGGACGGCCCGTGTGCTGCCTCGGCTGCATCCCGTTTTCGGGGGCTTCGTACTCGGGATATCTGTTTTCTTTATCTTTATTTTGATTTTGCATTTTCAATTATTCCGACAGCCTCCGAAAACGGGTCGCAGTTGTCATCGTATATATCTATCCAGCGTACATAGCTCTTTGAGCCGAACCATGTCATCTGTCGTTTGGCATATCTGCACGTTGCCGTGATGATCGCCTCGCGTGCGTCGGAAAGCGGCGCTCCCGCGCGTACCGCGGCAAGCATTTCCTTGTATCCTATCGCCTGTGCGGCGGTTGACGGAGTGCCGTCGGGCAACTTTTCGAATACTCCTTCCGCGTCAAGTCGGCGAACCTCGTCCTCCAACCCGTCGGCGAGCATGATGTCTACGCGCCGTGCTATTCTGGCGCGAAGCACCGATCTGTCGGGATATCTGAGACCTATGACTGCCGCACGGTAATGCGACGGTGCGGCGTTGTCGCGCGATCTGCGGTCAAGCTCGCTTTTTGGCACTCCGCTTTCGCGGAATATCTCAATGGCGCGTATTACGCGTCGTACATTATTCGGGTGTATCGCAGCAGCCGATTCGGAGTCGGCCTCTTCGAGCATGCTGTGAAGTATTTCCTTGCCGCCCGGCCGCGCGGCGATGGTCTCAAGCTCGTCGCGTATCGCGGTACGTCCCGATGTACCCGAATATGAACGCGGCGTCAGCAGGCTGTCGAGGTAAAGTCCCGTGCCTCCGCAAAGCACCGGCAGCCTGCCCTCTGAGACTACTTCGTTTATGGCTGACGCGGCGTCACGTGCGTAGTCGGCACAGGAATACGATTCACCGGGTGATACAATGTCGAACATGCGGTGGGGGATAGCTCTGCGATCCTCATGCGTCGGCTTTGCCGTGCCTATATCCATCCCTCTGTATATCTGCATCGAGTCGCAGCATATGATCGTTCCGCCGTATTTTTCGGCGATCCTCATCGCAAGTCTGCTTTTGCCTGATGCCGTGGGACCGACGACGGCGGTTATGAAATGCTGCTTTTCACTTGCTTCGCTCATGGGACATCAGAATGGGATCTTGTCGGCGCGGGTAAAGCCCGTGCGTCTTACTGCGTCGCCGTGTTTTCCGGACCGCGGGAAGGATATCAACTCGCGTGGGATTTGCGGTGCGTTATCGCCGTCAAAGAGAGCAACCGCGGGATCGTCGGAAATGTTTTTTCCGATGTCGGTGATAAGCGATCTGTACGGTCCTCCGACTGCAAACGCATATCCCGCTTCCGACGGCAGCCCCTGCCACCACCATGCGGCAACTCCGAGCTTTTCGGAAGGCACGATCTGCCCGAAAAAGCCGTCGAAAAGAGACATCATCCCACAGAGCAGGCGTTTGAGCGCGAACTGCCATTCGGGGTATTCCCATACCGCAGCCGAGATGGTAACGGCAACGCGGCTCGCGCGCAGTCCGTCGCATTCCGAAGGACGTACGGCATCGCTTATGAGCACATGCGTCGCGGGGGCGTGCGCGTACCATACAGGTGCGGGAGTATTTTTGAGGAATCCGATAAGATGTTCTTTGCTCTCGGCGGCAAATTCGAATTCCGGCGTGTCGTTTTGCCCGTACTTTACGGGCAGCGCGCACGGGAGGCAGGACTCGAGCAGCGCGACAAATGCTTCGGCATATTTTTCGAACGAAGCGGACGGCATGAAGTGACATGAAAGCGTCAGCATTGGGGTCGCCGAATTTACCGGCGGAATAACGTAGCCTGCGGTATTTTCGCCGATGAAGACCGCGCCGCTGTCATGAGCGACTGCCGCTCCGCCCAAGGCATTGGCAAGTGTGCGGGCAAAGCGGTCAACAGTTTTTATGTTGCCGCCTGAGCCCTCGCCTCCTGCGAGACGTATGTCAAAGAAGCAGCGAATTCCGGGGCAGGTGAGCAGGACATTTGCCGGTATATCGCCGAAAGAGACTGTGCGCGCTTCATCTATGACAAGCTCACCGTCAATGAGACGCGGTATCCTCAGCGCACTTTCGACAGATGCGTTTTCGGCAGCCGCAGCCTGCGGTTCGATCGGGGAAAATATCCTGTATCCGTATGCCATTTTGCAACTCCTTGATCCGATAAAAAACGCATGATCCAACTACGTTATAAGTAAAATTATTATATCATAAAAAAACGTTTCATGCAATACCGTGAGATAAAAATATCAGATAAATATAGAAAAACACCATGTGATAAAGATGAAATAAAGCTGTCGGCGACACTTGTATGTTTATATTGCGTCCTGCGACTGTTTGTGTTATAATATATAATATAATATGACGAACGGCTTGCCGGCTGCCATTCCGGCGTCGTCCGAAGACATCAAGAACAAAGGATCGGTACAATGAAAATTCTAACGACTCTTTCCGCACTGTTTATCATCGGCGGCAGCACAGGCTGGCTTATCGAGCTTGTGTTCAGGCGTATTGCCCACGGAAAATGGATCAACCCGGGATTTCTTTCGGGGCCCTGCCTTCCTCTTTACGGGTCCGGCGTGCTCGTGCTTTACGCCTTCTGCAGTTTCGACCTTTCTTTTATCCATGCTGTGTGGCTCAGGTACGTTGTTCTCATCGTCGGGCTCACCGTCGTTCTTACCGCGATAGAATACGTGACGGGCATTATCTTCGTGAATGTGTTTCATGTCAAGCTGTGGGATTACAGCTCATGCCGCGGCAATATTCAGGGGGTGATCTGTCCGCTGTTTTCGCTTGCGTGGGGAGCCATCGGCGCAGGGTATGCGCTTCTTTTGCACCCGCATTTTGTGACCTTCATTGACTGGCTTGCCGAGAATCCGATATACAACTTCTTTTCGGGTATGTACATGGGAGTGTTTGCCGTTGACGTATGCTACTCATTCCATGTGGTCGGAAAACTCAAAGAATTTGCCGAGGAAAAGCAGCTTGTCATCAGATACGAAAATCTCAAGCTTTCCATTGCTCGCCGCGCCGAGGAGCTGAAGCAAAAGCGCAACTTTGCATTCCCCTTCCGCACCCCGACAGGGTTGCGCGAGGAAGTGGAGCATTATATCGACGCACTGAAGGAAAAAGGAACTTTCAGCGCATTCCGTGACAAGCGCAATAAGAGCAAAAAGCAATAAGTCACCGCTCACGCGGCGGAACGTTATCCCCTCACTGCAACGCAATGAGGGGATGCGTCGTATCTGCGAAAAAAATCATTCATTCGGCATAAAAAAACGCATTGACGATTGAAATATACGATATAATCTGATATAATATTTGCATGAATCCGACGGTGAGACGTCATTTTTTGGCGTCGAAAGGTCGGGAAAGACGCAAAAACGGGGCGTTTGCTGCAAGCTTGTAGCTTCGAATACATCTTTTGCGTCGCCGTTCGCACAGTCGGACGGCAGAAGGCATGGTTGAAATGTCAATACTTAATCAGCTCAACAGTGTGCCCATGTATCTGATATGCGGCGGTATCGTCGCATTCGTTGCCGCAGTATGTGTGGTGTTTCTTATCCGAGCATACCGCGCGGGGAAGGCTATCGGGATGGACACGACAAAAATGAAGCGTGTTATAGTGTCAAGCGCAACGTTTTCGGTACTTCCGAGCGTTGGAATACTGCTCGGTGTCATAGCTCTTTCGGGAAGCCTCGGTATACCGTGGCCGTGGCTGCGGCTCTCTGTCATCGGTGCTCTGCATTATGAAACGCAGGTGGCGCAGGCAGCTGCGGAGCAGGTCGGCATGAGCACTCTTTCCGCAGCCGAAATGACGCCGGCGGCGTTTGCGACGATCGCACTGCTGATGAGCCTTTGCATTATATGGGGCATTGTGCTGTCGGTGTTCTTTAACAAGCGTTATACGAAAAAGCTGAGCGGCGGTAAGAGCTCGACGGGCGGCGGATTCGGTGACAGAGCAATGACGGCAATGTTCATCGGACTCGTCAGTGCGTACATAGGTAGCTACATCGGTGGGTTGGTATCGGGCAAAGGACTGTTCTCTTTCAAGGGAGATTTTATTCCGCTTATCGTTGTTGCCGTCTCAGCGCTCGTTATGGCTCTGTTCGTTTTTCTTGCCGAGAAAAAGAAAGCGGCGTGGGTCGATAACTTTGCAATTGCGGGCAGCATGATCGTGGGTATGGCGTCGGCGGTCCTTGTCGGCGCGCTGAGATAAGGAGGATATCATGGAACAGAACGAAAACAGATCCGCATGGGAAAAATACAACCGCGGGACGCATGCGATAGGCAGAGCTGTCAGTGTAATGACCATCGTACTGCTCATAGGAGCGCCGTTTCTTATCGGCAGATATCTCGGTGCATATCCCGACATCGGTGCTACTGCAAAGGGCTTTTTGTCGGTCGGGCTTGTATGGACTGTGTCGAGCATTGCGGAATTTCTCATATACACGCCAATGCTCGGAGCGGGAGGAGGTTATCTTGCGTTTATAACGGGCAATCTCATAAATATGAAGATCCCGTGCGCGGTGAATGCACGCGATATGGTCGGTGCAAAGGCGGGAACGCCCGAAAACGAGATAATCTCAACACTTTCCATCGCAACATCTTCACTTGTTACGATCCTCGTTCTCGCGGCGGGCGTTCTTGCACTTCAGCCGCTCCATCCGTTGCTTCAAAGCCCGGTGCTTCAGCCGGCGTTTGAAAACGTTGTGCCGGCGCTTTTCGGTGCTATGGCATACAAGTACTATCGTAAGAACATGAAGATCGCTCTTTTTCCGCTTGTCGCGATGGGGCTTCTCTTTGTCCTTGTGCCGTCGCTTATCGGCTCGACGAGCTTTATGATAATCCCGTCGGGAGCTATTGCCATTGCGATATCTTACTTTGTATATAAGAAAGGAGCAAAGAGTGCAAAATGATCAAATACCTTATTATCATACCTGCACTTCTGCTGTTGGCTGTTCTTGCCGCAGTTGTCAGAACGCTTTTGCGACCTCGTAAAAAGTCGGATTACAAGCCGCACGAGAATGAAGAAGAAGCGCTTCGGCTTGCGGAGAAGCTTTCCGAAATGATAAAATACGATACTACCTCACATGCCGGTGTTGCCGAGGTGGAAAAATTTCTCGGCTTTCACAAGGTGCTTGAAAAGCTTTTCCCGCTTGTACACGAAAAACTTCAGAAAACCGAGATCGACGGAAATCTGCTTTTTTACTGGAAGGGCAAAAGCTCCGAAAAGCCGATACTCCTTATGAGCCATCAGGATGTTGTTCCTGCTGAGGGTGAGTGGATACACGAGCCGTTTTCGGGCGACATTGCGGACGGAAAGGTGTGGGGAAGAGGTGTGTCGGATACAAAATGCTCGGTCATGGCATTCTTTGAGGCGGTCGAAGAGCTACTTGCTGAAGGCTATACGCCCCCGACGGATGTTTATCTTGCATCTTCCTGCACCGAGGAATGGGCGGGCGACGGTGCCCCTAAGATCGTTGAGGAGCTGCGGCGGCGCGGAGTAGAGCTTTATCTGCTCTGTGATGAGGGCGGCGGCATCATAAGCGAGCCGATAGGCGGTATTCACGGAAATTTCGCCATGGTCGGTGTGTTTGAAAAGGGCAAAGCCGACGTTAAATTTACCGCGAAAAGCACGGGCGGACACGCCAGCGCGCCGACAAAGGGAACACCCATAGCACGTCTTGCTGCGTTTGTCGATGAGACCGAAAAGCATTCTCCGTTCAGAAAAAAATTGCTCCCGGAGGTAGCGGCGATGTTTACGACGCTTTCGGACTACGCCTCATTCGGTCTGCGTCTCTTTATGGGAAATCTGTGGCTTTTTGCGCCGCTGCTCAAAGCGGTGCTGCCTGCGATAAGCGCGCAGGGCGCGGCAATGCTTAAAACCACTATCGCGTTTACCATGCAGTCGGGGTCAGACGCATACAATGTCATCCCGCAGGAGGCGACTCTCGGAGCCAATATGAGATTTATCCCTCATCAGGGAGAGAAGGAAAGCCTTGAGCTTATCAGACGTCGCGCCGAAAAGCACGGGCTTTCGATGGAGATAATCCATTCGAACGATTTCACACCTCCGGTAGATATAAACGGCAGCGGGTATAGGCTCGTAGAAAACGTGATAGCCGAGACCTTTCCGGGACTTGCATCAAGCCCATATGTCATGACAGGTGCGACCGATGCTCAGTTCTATCAGCCGATATGCAAAAACTGCATACGCTTTGCGCCGGTGATCTACGGTCCCGAGCAGATGAAGGGAATGCACGGATTAAATGAAAACATCGAATACGAGTGCCTCCCGGGCGCCGTGAGATTTTATAAGAATCTTATTAAAGCAGAAAAATGACCTTCGGGCTTCCGCGTCAAACATACGGAAGCCCGAATTCGTTCATTGTTATAATGAAAACAGCTCCGCACCGGGCGCGAAAGCCGACAGTGCGGAGGATTTATTATTTGAGATAGGATCTGTTCATGTCGATATCCGTGAAGAAATGCCCGCCGCCACGCTCGTTTTCGGGAGGGAGCTGGCGCCAGTCGCCGAACAGGCGAGTCAGATATTCCTCAGCTTTTTCGGGACCGTAAACGGTGATGTTCTCGAATTTATACGGCGTTGGTTTACCGTAATATTCGCGCGGCATTATCTCATTTTTCCTTGCATTGGTCGCCAAAACCCCGACGTAATTGCACTTGTCATAGTCACGCTCTGCCGATAATTTATCAAGCTTAAGCGCCATTTTTCCGGCATTGAACGGAAGCAGCGCTCCGCAGGCAACAGCAACATTCTTCCACCATTTACGTCCCTTGCGGTAAGTACTTATCTTCATGGTGAGAAGCATATTATCGATATCTATCTTTTTGTAATTTCTGTACGACTCCTCCGGAGTATCGCCGATACCGTCGAGCGGGAAGACATCTATGTACACACCGCGGGTCACGTTTTTACGTGCTATTTCGGTCATTGTGGTGTTTGTGTCATAGAACTTTGCGAAGTTGTAGATAAAATCGGGGGCGCCGCCGTATGGGGACTCTATCACGTAGTGATCTACAGGTTCCTTCAGCAGTTCAATAAGCTTTTGATAGTCGGCGCGCGGAACCGCAATATCAACATCGTCGTCCCACGGAATAAAGCCTTTGTGGCGGACGGCACCGAGAAAAGTCCCTGCAACTACATAGTATCTTATATTATGTTCGTCAAGGTACTTTGAAAGCCATGTCAGCATTTCAAGAAGTTTGTTCTGAAGTTGATTCATTTTTTTACTGTTCCTTTCTTATGCTGCCGTACCGGCTTACTTGCGCCACACCATTTTATTTACGACACCGGTATACGACTGAATGATCTTGACTACCTTTGTTGACACGTTTTCGTCGGTGTAGTAAGGAACGGGAGTGCCGAAGTCGCCCGCAGCGTTCATGTCTACCGCTGTCGTTACAGCTTGCAGCAGCGATTTTTCATCAATGCCGGCAAGTATAAAGCATGCTTTGTCCAGCGCCTCGGGGCGTTCGGTCGATGTGCGTATGCACACAGCGGGGAAGGGATGACCGACAGATGTGAAGAAGCTCGATTCTTCCGGCAGCGTGCCGCTGTCGGATACCACTGCATAAGCGTTCATCTGAAGCTTATTGTAATCGTGAAAGCCGAGCGGTTCGTGACGTATCACGCGCGGATCGAGCACAAATCCCGATGATTCGAGACGCTTGCGGCTTCTCGGATGGCATGAATACAGGATCGGCATATCATATTTTTCGGCCAGCTTGTTTATTGCACCGAAAAGGCTTGTAAAATTCTTTTCGGTATCGATGTTTTCCTCTCTGTGCGCCGAAAGAAGGATATATTTGTGAGGCTCAAGCCCGAGTCTGTCAAGGATATCACTTGCTTCTATCTCCGCAAGGTTGGAGTGCAGTACCTCTGCCATCGGTGAACCGGTGACGTAAGTGCGCTCTTTGGGAAGTCCGCACTCGGCGAGATATCTTCTTGCATGCTCGCTGTACGCCATATTCACATCGGATATGATATCGACGATGCGGCGGTTGGTCTCCTCGGGCAGGCATTCGTCCTTGCAGCGGTTCCCGGCTTCCATATGGAAGATCGGAATGTGAAGGCGCTTTGCCGCAATAGCCGAAAGACAGGAGTTGGTATCGCCGAGAATAAGGAGCGCATCGGGGGCTATACTGCTCATGAGCTTGTACGAGCAGTTGATGATATTGCCAACGGTCGCACCGAGATCGTCGCCTACCGCGTTCATATAGACCTCGGGGTCGGCAAGTTTCAGATCCCTGAAGAACACCCCGTTGAGGTTATAGTCATAGTTTTGCCCTGTGTGGGCCAGCACGGTGTCAAAGTATTTGCGGCATTTTGTTATTACCGCCGCAAGCCGTATTATCTCGGGGCGCGTGCCGACAATAATGAGAAGCTTAAGTCTGCCGTCGTTTTTGAATCCGACATCGGAATAGTCAGTTTTAATGTTCATTTTTCCACCGCCTCACCGAAAGTATCGGGATGATCCGGGTCAAACCGTTCGTTTGCCCACATAAGAGTCACAAGCTTTTCGGTGTCACTTAAATTTATGATATTGTGTGTATATCCCGGCAGCATATGCACGGCTTCGATCTTGTCGCCGGACACTTCAAAATTCAGCACTTCGTCAGAGCCGATCCTGCGCTCCTGTATGAGCCCGTGCCCGGACACGACGATAAAGAATTCCCATTTTGAATTGTGCCAGTGCTGCCCTTTGGTTATTCCGGGATTCGATATGTTGACACTGAACTGACCGCATTTTGCGGTTTTGAGCAGCTCGGTAAATGAACCGCGCGCGTCGGTGTTCACCTTGAGAGGAAATGCGATTTTTTCTTTTGGAAGATACGAGAGATATGTGGAATAGAGCTTTTTCGCAAAACTTCCGTCCGGTATCTCGGGCATCAGGAGCGTTTGGGGCTGTTCTTTGAAGCCTTCGAGCAGCCTGACGATCTCGCCGAGCGTAACACGGTATGTGAGGGGGACGACGCAGAATCTGCCTTCGTCGCACGGCACGGCATTTGCACCGTTGAAAACGCAGTGATGCTCATGCCCCTCAAGAGCGTCAAGCATCTCGGCAACGAGGTCGTCTATATATAAAAGTTCAAGTTCGGTCGACGGGTCGTTGACGGTAATGGGCAGATCGTTGGCAATATTGTTGCAGAACGTTGCGACAGCGCTGTTGTAGTTCGGGCGGCACCACTTGCCGAATAGGTTGGGGAAGCGATAGACGAGTACGCGCCCCCCGGTCTCTTCGGAATATCTAAAAAAGATGTCCTCTCCGGCAAGCTTGGATCTGCCGTACTCGCTGCCGGCGTATCTGCCCGAAAGAGTCGCCTGCACGGATGAGCTTAGCATAACGGGACAGGTGTTTTTGTGTTTTTTCAGTGTTTCGAGCAGCTCGGAGGCAAACCCGAAATTGCCTTTCATGAAGTCCGCCGGATCCTTCGGGCGGTTCACTCCTGCAAGATTGAAAACAAAGTCTGCTTTTCCGCAATATTCGTTAAGCTCTTCCGGGGCAGAGTCGATATCGTATTCAAATATTTCGTCAATGCGGAGTCCGGGACGGGTCCTGTCCTTGTTATCGCGCAGGTTTTCGAGAGCGCGGCAAAGGTTTTTGCCCACAAATCCTCCGGCTCCGGTCACAAGGATATTCATTTTGCCTGTTCTTCCTTTTTGAGCTCTTCGCGGATATATTCAAGTGCTGCGATCTTTTCTTTTGTCTGTTCGACTGTCAGAAGAGTCGTATTGTTGGAGTTGAACTCTGTCAGCGTGTTGCGGTCGGCATCGCCGTCCTTGAAGTATTTATCGTAGTTGAGGCCGCGCTTGTCGCAGGGAACACGATAGAAATTACCCATGTCTATCGCGTGAGCGCACTCCTCGTTTGTGAGCAGCGTTTCGTACATTTTCTCGCCGTGGCGGATACCTATGACCTTTATCTTGCTCTTGTCTCCGCCGAACAGCTCGCACACGGCTTCGACCTGTGTCTTTATCGTACATGCAGGCGCCTTCTGGACAAGTATATCGCCGGACTCGCCGTGCTCAAATGCAAAAAGTACGAGATCGACTGCCTCGTCCAGCGACATGATGAAACGCGTCATATCGGGGTCGGTCACGGTTATGGGCTGTCCGCTGCGTATCTGCTCGATCCAAAGTGGAATGACAGAGCCGCGCGAGCACATAACGTTTCCGTATCTTGTGCAGCAGATCTTTGTTTTGTTTGTCGTGCGGCTTTTGGCGACGATCACTTTTTCCATCATTGCCTTTGAGGTACCCATGGCATTTACGGGGTATGCGGCTTTGTCTGTCGAAAGGCAGATGACAGCCTTCACGCCCTCGTCGATGGCGGCGGTGAGTACGTTGTCTGTGCCGAGCACATTCGTTTTTACCGCTTCGATCGGGAAAAACTCGCATGATGGGACCTGCTTGAGCGCCGCGGCATGGAAGATATAATCGACACCGTGCATGGCGTTCTTTACGGATGCGAGGTCTCTCACATCGCCGATATAGAAGCTGATCTTATCGGCGACCTCGGGCATTTTGGCCTGAAATTCGTGGCGCATATCGTCCTGCTTTTTTTCATCGCGTGAAAAAACGCGTATCTCGCCGATGTCGGTGCGGAGAAAACGGTTCAGAACGGCATTGCCGAATGAGCCGGTACCACCGGTTATCATCAGGACTTTATCTTTGAACAATGACATTTTAACATACCTCATATATTTTTATCCCGGCAGTGTATACCGGTTGATCTGCCGTAGCTTATCAGACTTTTTCTGCTTCTTTGGCGTATTCGTCCTTCATAAATACCGAATTGACATGATGCGTTGCTCTGCCGGTCGGAGGCGGAGGGGTCATATAGTCCCCGTAAAGACCGGTAAGATAGCTGTCGTAATCTTTAGGCGCCCAGAATGTGCGGTCTTCAAACGGAAGACGTATGCGCTCCTCGAAGACCTCGCGCGGATAGCGTTCAAGCGTATCTCCCGTATGTGAGAGATAGCCGACCATTTTCGATGTGCCGAAATCATATTTTGTGGTGTTCTTTATGTACATATCCTGGAGTTTGCGCGCGCCGACCGTAAAGTCGGCAATGCGACCTACGAGTGCACCCGCAAAGTGCTTGGGCGATCCCGTGAGCTTGGGGCAGAGAGTAAGATCGAACAGCAGCCAAAGCGTATCGCGTTTTTTTCTGTCCTTCAGAAATTCGCGCTCATCATCGGATTCGCCGTCAAGAGGGAAAATGTCTATATCGACGCCGAGAGGAGTGCGCTCATCGGTGTACCTGATCGGTTCGAGCTTCACCGTGCGGTCGTCGTATACCTTTGCAAAACAGTACATCGGGTATTTGTCGTAAGGGGATGCCACTTTTAGGTGCTCATGTGAGCCGGGAAACTCTTTGATGAATCTTTCATAGTCGCTGCGCGGCATGATTATGTCGATATCATCGTCCCACGGTATGAATCCTTGGTGACGCACGGCACCGAGCAGCGTGCCGTATCCGAGATAATAGACAATGTTGTTTTTGTCACAGAAGTCGGTGACATTAACCAGAATATCATACGATATCCGTTTGTTATCTTCATCGCTTATCGGTATCATTTGTTTTTATATTGACCTCCGCATGTGCGGAAGGTCCCTTTCGTTGTGTGAATTGATGCTATTACTTACTTTTATCCGTTCTGGCTTTTACCGCCGTTACCACTGATCTGACCGATGAGGCAAGTAGCCGCGGGTCAAGCGACCGTAGCATGATCTTGTTGTTGTAACGTATCGGTTTCATGATAAAACCGATTATGACGTTGGTGAAAAATTGTGTGATAAGGGAGGCAAGTGCGGCACCCATGCAGCCCATAAACGGTATCAGGATATAGTTGAGAATAATATTTGAAAGCGCACCGCAAAGATTGATGAACCAAAGGTATTTTTGCTTGTTTTCGGCAAGCATCCAGATATTTCGGACCGACCCCAGGTATGAAAATGTAGTGTACCAGACAACAAGACGCAGTATTTCAACCGACGGCTCGTAGTCGCTGCCGCAAAGGATACCGATTATCAAACGCGCAAAAATGGTTATGAATACGCTTTGGATAAGTGAAAGATAGATGATTATACTGTAAAGCTTGCTGAGATTTTCCTCATACTTTTCATTGTTGTTCTGCTTGTTCTCGAATATAAGAGGTCTGAACGAATCGATTATTGCGGAAAATACGAATCCCGTCATGACAGAGCAGCTTACCGCGGCGGAATAATAGCCGGTAGCGGCATCGTCGATCATCAGCTTCAGCATTATACGGTCTGTTTGCGCGAAAACGGCAACCATCATGTCGGCAATGATATAGTATTTGCTTTTTTTTAGCATTCTTCGCGCGGCTGTGCGCGAAAACGACATTTTACGTCCGCCTAATTTGTGATACAAAATCATCAGTATCACCGCGATGGCAAAATAGTCAAGCGCGCTTGAGATCGCAAACCAGCGTACGCCCTTGTGAGTTATAAGAAGGAATATCTTATATGCCGATACAATGCCGTAAGAGCAAAGTGATGCAATTGAAGAATATTTTGAAAGAAGATTTGCCTGAAACCAATAAAGAACAAGATCGGCGCTCTGAAATATCAGAAGAATGCTGTATAGAGCACATACGATAATCGTTTCGGTCTCTCCGCGGTTGGCTATTGCGGCAAATGATACAATACCTCCGATGCAGAGGAGGCTTGACGAAAGGCTGAGAACTACCGCGGTACCGATGGTTTCGCCTTCTTTTTCCGAGTTGCTGACAAATTCCTGAACAAGAACACAGTTCAGACCGAGGTACATGACTGGAGCAACAAATGACACAATGGACGAGGCGTAATTGATAAGCCCGAAGTCCGACGGACCGAGATATCTCGCCGTGAGCATGGATATTATAAAGCTCAAGATCGCTTTTACGATCTGAAGCCCTATGATCCATGAAGCATTAGCCATTACTTTCCGTTCGTTCATCAAGGGTACGGTATAACCTCACATATTCTTTGAATAATTTGTTCATATCAAAATCGCGGGCTGCCTCAAGGCAGGCGCCGCGCATTGCGGAGTTGTCGCGGCATAGCCGTATCACTTCACGCTCAACGGTGTCGATATCGTCGTCAACAACGGCGCCGGTCGTCGGTGTTATACTTTCGGGGCTTCCCCCGGTCCTGAAGGTGAGCACCGGCGTGCCGCAGGCTATTGCCTCCATGTTCACCGTCGGATAGTTGTCCTCACGTGTGGGATTGAGCAGCACGTCTGCTGCAGTGTAAACCGCTGCAAGCTCTTGCTGGTTATGTGTGCGGTGTATGGATATTATCCCTGCGGGAAGCTCTTTGTCTGTCTCCTCGTTCGTTCCCACAAGAACTATCTGATAATCATCGGCAGGGAGGCGGTGGGCAAGCTCTGTAAATACATCGAGTCCTTTGCGTCTTTCCCAGTCAAACGCGACTCCCAAAATGATCTTCTTATTGTCCGGTATTCCGTATCTCTCTCTGAAATTGCTCTCTGTAGGCTTGAATACCGAAAGGTCGATCCCATTATTTATGACCTTTACGGGATACTCTGCAAGATATGACCGACGGGTCAGATCGGCAAGCCACTGCGACGGCGTTACAAGGGTAAGACTTTCCACTCTGGTAAACCATTTTTTCTTGAGCTTCCAAAGCAGGCGTGACGAGTCGATCACTGATGCCGGATATGCGCGGTAGCTCGGGCAATCATGGCAGCCCGTCATCCACCTGTCGCAGTGCGACATTGTGAAATACGGGCAGTGCCCGGTAAACGACCAGCAGTCGTGGAGCGTCCACACGACCGGTATCCTGTGCTTTTTGATAAAGCCGAAAAGGAGGGGGAGGTTTATATAGCTGTTATGAAGATTATGCAGGTGGATAACATCCGGAGATACGCGACGAAGCTTGCGCAGAAAGCGAAGCGTCGCAAAATACGAGAAACATCCCTGCAGTCCCGTAAGTCTTCCGAGTATAATGTGACTGTCCTCGCTGAAACGTCCGCCGATCCAAATGTGATCGCCTTGGTATTTTGCCTTGTTGTGCCTTCCGTTCGGCACGCACACATATCCGCGGTCGCTCTCACAGAGTTCGCCGAATATCTGAAGCATTATCTTTCCCGTGCTGCCGTATGTGCAGGTGTTTATTGCGGCAACTACCATCATGCAGCCTCCCAGAAGAAATAATACGGATATGCCATAGCCCAGTATGTTGAATAAATCTGATAAAGTCCGAAAAGCGTAAAGCAGGCGAGAATGCCGGAGTACATAAGTATCCACGGGACGTCGTGTATTCTGTGCAGTCCCTTGAGCTGCTCAACAAAGCGGGGAAGAAGCAGTGCGAGAAAAATAATGAAATACCACGCAAGCCTTTCGGCAGTATTATATATCCCACTGAAAGCCATTATACAGCACGCGACCCAAAATATGTTCATTAGGCCGTTCAGATGTTCGTCGGAATTGTCTCCGAGCGCCGCGACAACGACGTATACTCCGAAAAGCGCAAGAAAAAATGTGAATGAGCCGTTATTGTCCTTGACCGCCGAAGGCTTGAGTATACGTGCGACGAAGAAGAACACATCGCGCAGAACATAAATAAACGGTATTGCAACGACACTGGCATATCGCCATGAACGCGGGATCTTTATGTTGTACAGGAAATATGCGGCTATAAAAAGCAGCGCCGATGTATGGAACAGTGTTGCCACGGCGGTGAAAATGGCGAACGGTACGAATTTTTTCTGTTTGATGTATCTGAATGAAAAAAAGCAGAGAGACACGGCAAGCGCCTGACGAAGCGATGAGAAATTGGCTACAAAGCACGGGGTACCGATGTAAACGATCACCGAAAGGAAGGCGTCATCGCTGTAACTTGCCAAAACAGAGAATACGCAGCTCATTGTTATGACTGCGATGGATGTGAGCAGAAAGCGTGGGTCGGAGGAGAAGTAAGTCAAAAGCTTTATGAATACCACATAGCCTCTTTCGTATCCGAAATGGTTGATGTGAAATATTTCTCGCCAGCCCATTTCGGCTGTCTGTTCGTAGCTTGCAAGATATCCTATGCTGTGACCGTAATGCAGGTCTATTCCCATTGACAGATGTCTCATGGCAAACAGCGCGATCATAGTCAGACAGGACAGCGTGCAAAAAAGCAACTGTGTTTTTTTGTTATTTCTGCGGAAACAAAAGGCGCCCCAGAATATTTCCATGATCGCATATATCGTATAATAAATCAGCATTCACGTGCTCCTTTCCGTTCTTTCCGCAAAATGCCCCTATGATTTCGGAGACTTGTGCGTATTATTGTTTTTTATGTGTTATGTGCCGCGTCCGAAATGATCTTTCTCACCAGCTGCGAATTAAGCTGAGATACATGGTTCTTTCGCGCAGTGCCGAGGGCATTCAGCACGATGGCTGTCATATCCTTCTTTTCAACAAAAACCTCTCTGAGCCTCTCGTAAAGCTCATCGGGGCTTGTTATACACAATGCGGAGTCGGTCCTTTGCAGATAAGACACGGAAGCGATCTCGGCGGGGCCGTAGGCTATGAGAGGTATTCCGCCGGCAAGCGCATCGGCTATTTTGGTCGAGACCGAATGCCTTACCGCATCGATATTTTCTTCGTCAAATGCCTCGGTGTGCAGAAGTATATCCGACGCATTGAAAGCACATTCCATTTCGGCGCCGGAAACGAATCCGCGCAGCTTCACCGAGCGGTATTTTTCGATCTCTCCGAGAATTTCGGGGTCTTTCTCTCCGGTGTATATATTCAGTTCAAATGACGTGCCGTTTTCGCTGTTTATACGGTCAAGCGCCGCGCCTATATCGCATATTGATCTGTATCTGCCGCAGCGTATGCTGCCGAAGTAGGATATCGATCCCGGCGACGCGGCGATCTTTGGTGTTGCGGCTATGCCGTAGCTCGATCCGGTCATTACCGTTGTGGCGGGAACGCCGAATTCGCGGCTATAATCGTCGCGCAGCTCGTCGCATATGGTTATGATGTGAGATGTATGCATCATAAGGCTGCGTGTCTTTTGGCGCAGCATAGAAAGGCAGAGCTTGTCGGCAAGCCCGGACGGAGTTTTCACAAAGTAAAAGTCGTCACAGATATAGCAGACGATAGGAAGGCTCAGCATATCGGATATTCTGAGCGCAACGTTGTATATGAATTTGGCGGAACCGGGGGCGATAAAGATCGCATCCGGCTTTTCCTTTTCGAGCCAGCCTTTGAGATCTTTATTGCACCAATGTGCCATGCTCCATGCAAGGTCGCGCATCATCATGAGGACAGACGTTTTGTTTTTTGGATTGCGGTAGAGCTTTTCGTCAGATCCGTTTTCGAACAGATCGCTCTGACCGACGTCACAGGCAACCTCGTGCCCCTTTACCTTGAAGCAGGTAAAAGAGCGAATAACATCCTTGTCGGTGATCCTGTAAAACGAATCGCATTTGTCCGCATTCGGAACGGTGGGATAAATATAGAGCTGGCAAAGCTCGGATCTGTCGAATTCCGAAAAAAGCGTGAGCAGAGTCCTGCCCATGCAGTCGTACGTCGTCATCGGATTATGGCTTATTATCAATACTTTCATTTTTAGCCTTGCAGTGTCCTTTAATATAGTTTGATACCGAACATTCCTATCAGCGAGCCGATACCGTATGAGATATGGAACAACGGGTACATTACGAACTTGTATAGTGAACGCTTGAGGCTGCCGCGGGACAATGAAAATATTGCGTCAAGCAAAAGATATGCGATCCACTCCGCAGCGTAGAGCCAGACGGCGGGGTGGAAGAAAGCGCACAGCACCGGCATGACTATATGCGAAAGCACAAACAGAAACGGTATATAGTGTCTGAGGCTCATGGCGCGGGGATTCTTACGCAGTGTAAGAAAAAGCGCATTGCCGTTTTTTATTCCCTGATCAAGCAGACCGCCTGCGGTATCGCGGCAGTAATAGGTAAAATGTATGTCGGATGCAAGATACACCTTGCCGCCTGCGGCTCGTATACGGCTGTTGTAGTCGTTGTCCTCGCTGCGCGGCAGCTCCGGGTCGAAATATCCGATCTTTGAGAATACTGTCCGTCTGAAGGCACCGAACGGAACGGTGTCGACATATCCGCTTTTCCCGCCGGTGCGGAAATCGGAGTTGCCTACGCCGAACTTTGACGAAAGCAATTCGGCGTTCGCCTGTCCCGCAAAGCTGATCCCGCGCGTTTCGGCTGTTCCGCCTACATTGTCGGCATCGGTATGTTCAAGGTAATACACGCATTTTTCAACATAGTCGTCGGCATATTCGGCGTGCGCATCCATGCGTATCACATATTCGCCGCGCGCGTTGTCAATGCCGATGTTTAGCGCGTATGTCACGAGTCGTTTTTCGTTTATCAATATACGCAGGTTGTCTATTCCCGTGTAATTGCGGATCTTACTCACCGTGTCGTCGGTGGAATTCCCATCAATGATGAGCAGCTCTGTATTTTCGGCGGGGAATGTCTGCCTTTTTACGGAGTCAAGACATCTTATTATATACTTCGATTCGTTATATACGGGAATGATGATCGAAACCGTGATCTTCTGTGCCATCTTTTCTTTCCGAAATGCATCATTATGCATATTTGCCTTTTTGTTTTGCGCGCAGAATTCGCCTATAAACGCCTTTATATCATATCACAACAAGCCATTTTTGTCAATAGCAATTGATTTCACACCATATGCTTTCATTATAAATAAACATACATATAAATATTTTCCCGATTTTTCCGCCCAAGCTGCCGATATGCCCGAAAAAGGAGCGCACTGCATTTACAAAGTGCATTTTTTGTGATATAATAACTTGATCGAACCGACTGCCGCCGGCGGTATTTCCGGGAGGATGTCATTGAATGAACGGTGCTGACGAAAAAAAGAATATTCTTGACGGTATAGGAAAACCGGAGGATCTCAGGTCGCTTTCGGACGCCGAACTTGACACACTTGCCGGAGAGATAAGGGAAAAGCTTGTCAACATAATTACTTCGGAGGATGGCTGTCTCGGCAGAGGCGGACACCTCGCTTCCAATCTCGGCGTCGTCGAGCTTACGATAGCGCTTCACCGCGTTTTCGACAGCCCGCACGATCATATAATCTGGGATGTCGGACATCAGAGCTATGTGCATAAGCTGCTCACCGGCAGGAAAGACCGGTTTGACACGTTGCGTACGCCCGGCGGTCTTTCGGGATTTACCAAACGCTCCGAAAGCGAACATGATCCGTTCGGGGCGGGGCACAGTTCGACGGCGCTTTCCGCCGCGTTGGGCATTGCAAAGGCTGAAAGCCTGCGCGGTACCGGCGGGTACGCGGTAGCCGTTATCGGTGACGGCGCGTTTACGGGCGGAATGGTCCAAGAGGCGCTCAACAACTGTGAGAATACCAAGGGATTGCGGCTCATCATAATCATAAACGAAAATGAAATGTCGATATCCCGCAACATCGGCAGCTTTGCAAAGAGCATATCCAAGATACGTATGCGGGCAAGTTATTTCCGCACAAAGGCGGCTACAAGGCATTTCCTTTCAAGACTGCCCCTCATCGGAAAGCCGATGGTCAGCTTTATCACCAAGGTGAAAAAAGGACTCAAGGATCTCCTTTACGGTTCAAACTATTTTGAAAACCTCGGTCTTTACTATCTGGGACCTATCGACGGTAACGACAGGAATGCTGTCGAGACGATGCTGCGCGAAGCGAAAAAATTCGACGAGAGCGTCGTTCTCCACGTCAAAACAAAAAAAGGAAAGGGATATGAGCCGGCGGAAAAAAATCCCGGCGTGTACCATTCCGTTGCGCCGCGTGGCGCCGTGCCCGGCGGAGGTTTTTCGAAGGTGTTCGGAAATGCCATCGTCAGGGAAGCGACGGCAGACGGAAAAATATGCGCTATCACTGCTGCAATGAGCAGCGGAACGGGGCTCGACACCTTTCGCAAGCTGTTCCCGGAGCGTTTTTTTGATGTTGGAATTGCCGAGGAGCACGCCGTGACGTTTGCCGCGGGGCTTGCTGCAGGCGGCATGAAGCCTGTCGCGGCTATATATTCGACGTTTATACAGCGCGCATACGATAACATTCTTCACGATGTGGCGCTCCAGTCGCTGGGGG
>CAJLZE010000007.1 GCA_905210995.1 uncultured Anaerotruncus sp. | reverse complement strand
CTTTTTCATTTTTGTTCCTCCATATGTTCAAACTGTATAATTGCAGCTGGAAAAGCTGCATCTTCATTGTACAGGACAACCAGACGTGTGTCAATATATCCGCGCCGCAAAATCAAGTGCGGAGGTTGACACTGCGCGCCGCGGGTGGTATAATTTTTTCATGGATATCATGAAATATTACGGCATAAAAATAATACGCAGCGACAGGCGAACAGTCTCGGTCGAGGTCGGGCGCGACCTTTCGGTCGTCGTGCGCGCTCCGCGGCGGATGCGGACATCCGATATCGAACGGTTCGTCAATGAGCGGCGCGAATGGATAGGAAGCCATATTGCGCTCATGCGCCTGAGAAACGAGGAGACGGCGCGCAGGCGGGATGAGATTCCGCCCCTTACCGACGAAGAGATACGCGCGCTTGCCGGGCGCGCGCTCGAGACGATACCGCAGCGGGTCGAATATTTTGCGCCGCTTGTCGGCGTCGATCACGGCAGGATAACGGTGAGGAGCCAACGCTCGCGCTGGGGGAGCTGCTCGTCGCAGGGGAACCTCAGCTTCAACTGTCTTCTCATGCTCGCGCCGCCCGAGGTCGCGGATTATGTAGTCGTTCACGAGCTTTGCCACCGCATTGAAATGAACCACTCGCCGCGCTTCTGGGCTGAGGTCGCGCGCGTGATGCCCGATTACGGGGACCGTAAAAAATGGCTCCGCGAAAACGGCGGAGCGCTTATCGAAAGACTGAGAAAATAAATACGGGGGCTGCCGCATTAAAGTACGGCAGCCCTGCTTTTGTGTTCTGTGTCACAGTGCAAATAATGCAGAAAAAGTGCAGAAAATAATAAAAGGTGTTGACATAATATAATTATATGTTATAATGGATGTATAAACAAAACAGCCGTTTTGATTACATTACGGATACATCACCCTGTTTTATGGAATAAAAACGGAACGATCCTATCCGATGTCATCGCGAGGCGGTAAAAATGCACGCTGCGGTCGGATCGCCCGAACGGTGATACGACAGCTGTGTGCCGCAAATGTAAAGGAGTGTTCCATGACATTCGAAATACGTTTTTTGCTTTGCACCGCGCCGGTCATAACGGTAGCGGTCGTTATTGTCATGCTTCTCAAAAAGCGCCCGCCGAGTCAATGCATCGGTGCCGCACTGGCACTTTTGGCGGCTTTCTGGCTTATAGGCGAATGCTTCCCGCTGCGCTTCGGTCCGGCAACCACCGGTATGTCAAAAGCATATAATAATTTCATACCTTTCGTAAACCTGTGGCACGCAATGAATACATATACGCTCGGCGACGGCGGTGTCGAAACGAGGTACACAGTCGCTATGCAAAGCCTGATCGGGTTTTTTATTGCGGATCTTGCGGCATCGGTGCTGTTCGGCGCTGTGGCATTTCTGCGCAGACGCAATGCCGTAAGTTCGGCGCTTGAGGGATGGGCGATATGCGCCGGGCTGATAATCGTCTCGGCTGCCGCATTTCTTTGCGGCATTTCAATGGGAAGGTACTTTGACACTGCCGAGCTGCTTATTGCCGGTGCCGGTGCATTTATCGGTGCCTTCTGCATGAAGCAGGTATGCGGCTCCGCAAAAAAGGAGGAGCCTGTAAATGAATGATATGATACTCGTCGAAAAGCTTTCCAAAACCTATACGTCGGGAAAGGTCACAGCGGTGTGTGATATCGATCTCGCGGTGACTGCCGGCTCCGTCACAGCCGTGATGGGGAAAAGCGGGTGCGGAAAAACCACGTTGCTCAATCTGATTGGCGGATTGGATGTTCCGGATTCCGGACGGGTGACGATAGACGGCACGGATATTTCCGCGATGCCGGAGAACGAGCTCAGCCGTTTCAGAGCGGACAATATAGGTTTTGTTTTTCAGTTCTTTAACCTTATCCCCGAGCTCACAGCCGAGGAAAATGTAATTTTCCCGCTCATGATACGCGGGGTGAAGCCGGACGCGGAGTACCTCAAGAACATATCAGAGGTTCTTGAGCTGGGAGAATTGTCGTCTCGGCTCCCGTCACAGCTCTCCGGCGGTCAGCAGCAGCGTGTAGCCATTGCGCGCGCGATATTGCATAAGCCGAAGCTGCTTCTTATGGATGAACCGACGGGAAATCTTGATGAGGAGAATTCGGCAAAGATCGGTAAGCTTATCGGCAGGCTGCGCGGCGATCTCGGTATAACCGTATTTTATGTTACGCACGACGGTGACATGGCGAAGATAGCCGACAGGGTAATAGGAATGTCGGACGGGCGCATAGTGTCCGATGAGGTGAACGCGCGATGAAAATTGTGTTTTCCGCCGTATGGGAGCATATGCGAAGCGAGCGCCGCGCATACGTGCGCGAGACGGTCAACTATTCGGTGTTCATTTGTATAGTGATCCTTGCCGTGACGCTGGTCGTGTCATTTGTGACGTCCTACGGGGCGCACCTTGACACCGTTTACGGGACATACGACGTATGCATACTGCACGCCGATGAAGGCGACGAAGGCGTGCGGGCACTTTCGTCGCGCGGAAAACGCGGAAATGTCGCGGTTTCGGGATACGTGCGGCATGACGGCGACTGTTTTGCGGTCGGACGCATCGACGACAATGCGGCGGAGCTTTTGCCTGTTGCCGTCGTAAGCGGCAGAATGCCCGAAAACGACTCCGAGGTCGCGGTGGAGGAGGCTGCTCTTTATTTACTGGAGCGTGACGGCGCCGTGGATGCGGACGGCAGGATCAGACTTACCGTAACGGCTTTTGACGGCAGCGTGCATGAACGCGAATATACGGTGGTCGGCGAGATCGGGAGGTATACCGACGTTGTTCCTCATATGAACGGGGGTGATGCCGGGCAGCCGTATGATCTTTTTCCGTCCTTTTTTGTCTTTTCGGATGAAGGAACGCCTGCGGTGTGTCATGCCGTTATCAGAACGGGAGTTCCCTCCGGGCAGCTTGGCAGCGAGCTTAAAGGATATGGCGATAACTACCTGACAAACGGAGAACGTGAGGCGCAGGACCCGCGCGGTATGTTTGCCGCTTTTTACTCCGTCACGGTACTGCTCGTTATTTTCGGTATCGTCGGGCTGCAGGCAAATGTTATCGTGAACAGCAAGAGAAACAGGGCGCTTCTTGTAAAGATGAAGTGTGCCGGGGTGACAAACGCCGCATATCTGCGCTTCAGATGTGCCGCCGTGCTGACGGTTGCTATGGCGGCGTTCGTGTTCGGTACCGTATCCGGGGTATTGCTTTCACTGGCTGCGTCGTATCTGATAAAGTATCTGTTTATTGATTATTTTGCGTTTTCGTTTTCGTGGATATCGGTGCTTACAGCGGTACTGTGCGTTGCGGCGGTCTGCCTGCTCAATATTCTTGCGTGCATCCCCGACTGCAAAAAGCGTCCTCTTGAGATCGGGCGGGAGGATGTAAGCGTTGTAACGCCGCTCCGCATCGGCAAGAGCTTTTTTATGAAGCATCCGGTGCTGTCCCTCGCAATGAAGACGGCGTATGCAAACACCGCCAAATACTTGGGAATAATTCTGAGCGTAAGTGCGATATTGCTGTTTACCGTTGCCGCTCAGACGTGCGCCACAGCAGTATACAGAAGCTATAACGATGATATTAAGTACGATTATACGCTACGCACTTCAAACGGCGCTTTTTTCTCCGCGCTCGAGATACCGGTCACCGATTATTGCTTCGGTGACGGCGATATTTCAATGCTTTCCGCAACAGGCGAGCTTTCCTCTTGTTTTGCCCGTTCCGCCAATCATGTATTTGTCGTGCGTGACAAGAAAATGCCCGAAGCACCGTACTATGTGTATCGGGACATCTACGCATCGGCGGGTAAGGCTCCCGAGCGACTTGAAAAAATCAAAGCCGAGTGCGCGCAATACGGGTATTCGGGAGACGAGAAGCTTTATGAGATAACGCTCAACGGAATAAACGATGAGACGGTGGCGGCGCTTGTCGGGGATCGTGATATCGGGGATTCGGTAATAGTAATAACGCCCGCAGACGGTCAGCAGCCGTTTTACGCTGCCGGAGATGATATCTTTATTTCGGCTCCGCGTTTGGATGACAGCGGAAATGTCAAGAGAGTCGACCTGAAGACGAAGATCGGCGCTGTTGTTACGGCTGAACGCGAAATGCCCTTTTACGGAGACTCGGATTATGTGTTTGCCGTGAGGCAGAGTGCGATCGACGGGAGCTTTTCGTCGGGGTATCAGTACATAGATATGAGACTGCGCTCACAGAACGATTATTCCGAGACCGAGGATGTTATCCGGCGGATCGCCGGACTGCATTCCGGGGATGACGATCTCGGCATCGTATCGAGCCGTAAATACAATGCCGAGAAGCGTCAGGCTGTTATGCTCGTTACCGTTATAGGCGGACTTATCGTAGCGTCGGCGACGGTGTACGCGCTGCTCACACTGACCTCCGTGCTGAGAAGCTCCGTTTATGAGCGGAAGCGGATATGGGGATATCTCAAGGCAGCGGGAATGCAGCACAAAGAGGCTTTGATGCTTGAAAGAGTAACGACGGCAGCGGTGATCGCAATATCGTTTTTGGCTGCGCTTTTGCTCGGCGGTATTTTTGCTTTATCAATGGACGCGGAGCTGAGAGAATGCGTTTCGCCTTTTTCCGTTTTGCTGCCTCCGGTGCTGATACTTCTGATATGCAGGCAGATCGTCACCGCTATAATAAACGACTTTTGGCGTCAGCCGGTAAGAGCTCTTATTCATGAGCTGTGACGGCAAACGTCGATCAAATAATAACCCACAGGGCTGCCGCGCATAAGCGCGGCAGCCCTGTGGGTTTTATTCTTTGCGTTATCCGCCGAGGTAGGCGCGTTTGATCTGGTCGCTGGCGGCAAGCTCGGCGCCGGTGCCGGAAAGGACTATCCTTCCCGATTCGCACACATATGCGCGGTCTGCGATGGCAAGCGCCATTTCCGCGTTCTGTTCAACGAGCAGTATCGTTGTGCCCGCAGCGTGCAGCTCCTTGATGATATCAAATATCTGCTGAACGAGGATGGGCGCCAGTCCCATTGAAGGTTCGTCGAGCATAAGGAGTTTCGGGTGGCTCATCATTGCGCGTCCCATTGCAAGCATCTGCTGTTCACCGCCGGACAGCGTTCCGGCTATCTGATTTTTGCGGTGCTTGAGGCGGGGGAAGCGGCGAAAAATGTCGTCGATGCCTTCCTTTATGCCGTCCTTTTGCGTGTACGCGCCCATTTCAAGGTTTTCGAGCACTGTCATCTGAAGGAATATGCGCCGTCCCTCGGGAACGTGTGCCAATCCCTCGGAGACGAGCTTATAGGGCTCGGTGTGAGCTATGCTCTTGCCGTTGAACACTATGTCTCCGGTGCGTGAGCGGAGAAGCCCCGACACTGTTTTGAGCGTCGTGGATTTTCCGGCGCCGTTGGCACCGATGAGAGCCACGATCTCGCCGTCGTTCACGTTGAAGGACACATCCTTCAGCGCGTGTATATTGCCGTAATACACATTGATATCCTTGACCTCAAGCATTTTCGCCGCCCTCCTTTTTCTTGCCGAGATATGCGGTTATGACCGTCTCGTTGTTCTGTATATCCTCGGGTGTGCCCTTGGCTATCACCTTGCCGTGGTCAAGCACGCATATGCCCTCGCAGATGTTCATTACAAGTCTCATATCGTGCTCTATGAGCATTATCGCGATGCCGAAGGTGTCGCGTATGCGAATGATGTTTTCCATCAGCTCCTCGGTCTCGTGAGGGTTCATGCCCGCAGCGGGCTCGTCGAGAAGCAGTATGGAGGGCTTTGTTGCCAGCGCACGAACGATCTCAAGACGGCGCTGTGCGCCGTAGGGAAGGCTGCCTGCCTGTGCGTCGGCAAGGTCTGCCATGCTGAAGAAGTCGAGCAGCTCGAGCGCACGGTCGTTTGCGCGGCGCTCTTCGCCGCGGTAGCCGAAGGTGTGAGAGAGCGCGGCGAGCAGATTTTCCTTCATTGAATTGTGAAGCCCGACCTTTACATTGTCAAGCACCGACATATTGCCGAACAGTCTGATATTCTGGAAGGTACGCGCAATGCCCATGCGGTTTACCTGAGCCGTGCTCTTGCCCGCGGTGCTGTAACCGTTGAGCATTATATTTCCGCGCGTGGGCTGATAAACGTTTGTGAGAAGGTTGAATACGGTGGTTTTTCCCGCGCCGTTGGGACCGATAAGACCGGCTATCTCGGTGCGTCCGATAACAAGGGAGAAATCGTCAACTGCGTTAAGACCGCCGAAGCTGACTCCGAGGTGCACCGCCTCAAGCACCGGGGACGTTTTGAGGTCGCGCTCCGGGATAAATGCGTTTGACGGCAGCGGAACGAGAGGGGAAGCGGATCTGCTTTCCTTGAGAAGATCTTTTACATTGCGGTTCATCTTACTTCACCGATCCTTTCGCTTCGTTTTTCTCTTTCTTTTCTTTCTTTTCGCGGCGGATGAATCTTACGAAATTCTTTATCGACCACTGACCCTTGAGAGACGCGAATTTCGGGCTTGCGTTGAGGAGCATTATGGCGATGAGGAGCAGCGAGTAGATGAGCATGCGGTAATCTTCAAGCCCGCGCAGCGCCTCGGGGAGGACTCTCAGGATAATAGCCGCGATTATCGAGCCGCTTATGCTGCCCATGCCGCCGAGAACGACGATAACGAGTATCTCTATCGACATATTGTAGTCAAAGCCGGAGGGGGATACGACCGCAAGCGTGTGACCGTAAAGCACGCCGATGGCGCCGGCGAAGAACGCGGCAAGCATAAAGACCATGAGCTTGTAGTAGGTCACGTTGATGCCGGTAGATTCGGCTGCTATCCGGTTGTCGCGTATTGCCATTATCGCACGTCCGTGGCGTGACTTCTTCAGGTTCATTACGGCGACGACGGTGATGAGCACCATGACGGCAGCGTAGGGGAAGAGCGCCTGAGCATCGGAGTAGATGGGCTGGGTGTTGAGTCCGAGCGCGCCGCCCGTAACCTTGAGGTTGAGGAGGATCGTTTTTATGATCTCACCGCAGGCAAGCGTCACTATGGCAAGATAGTCGCCCTTGAGACGCAGCGCCGGCAGACCGACCGCAAATCCCACGGCTGCGGCGGCAAGTCCGCCTATTATCATTGCAAGCGGCAGGCGTACGAATGCCGGAAGAGACACGGTGGCTATCGAAAACAGACAGCCGGAGAAAAGTCCCACAGCCATAAAGCCGGCATGACCGAGCGACAGCTCACCGAGAAGTCCGACAACGAGGTTGAGCGATACCGCAAGCACGATGTAGCAGGACACGGGCACGAGCATCGACGCGAGCTGGCGCGACGTGGCGCCGCCGTAAAGCATTATTCCGAGCACCGCGTAGGCGATGATAACGCCCGTGACGGTGAGTGTATTCTGATTTATGAATTTACGCACGGAGGCGTTTTTTGTGTTGGTTCCCATTTCGAATGCCTCCCTTATACCTTTTCGCTGATCTTCTTGCCGAGAAGTCCCGTGGGCTTTACGACGAGAACAAGAACAAGAACGCCGAAAACTATCGCGTTCGTCCAGAGGGTGGAGATGTACCTCTGCGAGAGCTGCTCGATGATACCGAGCATGATACCGCCGAGCATTGCGCCGGGTATCGAGCCGATGCCGCCGAAAACAGCGGCTGTGAATGCCTTGATTCCGGGCATTGAACCGGTCGTAGGCTTGATGTATGTGTATGTCGCACCGTAGAATACGCTTGCAACGGCGGCGAGTGCCGAACCGATCGCAAATGTCATGGTTATGGTGCGGTTGACGCTTATGCCCATGAGCTCAGCAGCGTCTTTATCCTCGGAGACGGCACGCATTGCCTTTCCGAGCTTGGTTTTGTTGATGAAGAGCGAGAGCGAGATCATGATGACTGCCGTCACGGCGAGCGTGAGGAGCGTCATGCCGTCAACAACAACGCCGCCGAAGGTCAGCGACGGTATTTCGATAATGGTGGGGAATGCTTTGGGTTCGGATTTGAACACGAGCAGGGCAAGGCTCTGAAGCAGGTAGCTCACGCCGATAGCGGTTATGAGCACTGCAAGAGAGGGCGCCTTGCGCAGCGGGCGGTAAGCGAGGAATTCGATCGTCACGCCGAGGAAAACGCATACGACGACGCTTACCGCAACGCCAACAACGCCGGGCAGCTGTGCCAGCGATACCGTTGAAATGACGGCATAAGCGCCCACCATGATTATATCACCGTGGGCAAAGTTCAGCATTTTGGCTATTCCGTACACCATAGTGTACCCCAGTGCCATAAGAGCGTATATGCTCCCTAGCCGGAGACCGCTTATAAGCGTTTGAATTAAAGTCGTCATAATGAATTTTCCTTATCTTCAGCCGTCCGCCGCACGGCGGCGGACGGCTGTCTTTATTGTTGTGTGGTAGCGGAGATTATTTCGTGTAGAGAACGGCAACACCGTCTTTGATGACCATTGCCTTTGCGTCCTTGGTGGTCTCGCCGTCGGCGGTCCAGGACATCTTACCGGTCACGCCGTCAACGCTGATCTTCAGCATGGAAGCAACAAGGCGGGAGGTGAGGTTATCCTTGTTCTCGGAGGTGATGCCCGCATCCTTGAGGGCAGCTGCGATGGCAAATACGGCATCGTAGCCGTCGGCTGCGAACTGGTCGGGGGTCTCGCCGTTGTAGGCGGTCTTGTAAGCGGAAACGAACTTCTTTACGTTTTCATCGGTAGCATCCGCGGCAAAGGGGGTGAGAAGCATTACGCCCTCGGCATCTGCCTTGTTGGAGATCTTGCCGATAAGTCCGTCAAGACCGTCGCATCCGAAGGGGACCATGCCGTCGAACGCCTTGGTCTGGGCAGCCTGAGTGAGGATCTTGGCAGCGTCTGCGGCGTAGATGGGCAGGAAGACGAGCTCAGCTCCGGATTCCTTGATGGCGGCTATCTGAGCCGAGAAGTCGGTGTTGGTGGTGTCGGTGTAGGTCTGAACGGTGAGGATCTGGATACCGAGCTTTGCGCACTCGGCTTTGAAGGTGTCATAAAGTCCCTGGCAGTAGTCGTTGCTGCTGTCGTAGAGGACCGCGACCTTTGTGGCAAGTTCGAAGTCCTTGATGTACTTTGCCGAAGCGGTGCCCTGTGAGGAGTCGCTGAAGCAAACGCGGAATGCCTTATCGTTGCCCTTTATGGAGTCAACGGAAGAGGCTGATGGGGTGAGGAGCATCACATCGTCGGCAGCGGCGGCTGCAACTACCGATTTCGTTTCGCCCGAGAAGGTGCCGCCGAGGCTGACCTTCATGCCTTCGTCCATCTGCTTGCCGAATGCGGAAACAGCGGACTCGGGATCGCCCTGTGAATCCTGGAAGTGCAGAACGAACTTGAAGCCGTTCACGCCGCCGGCGGCGTTGATCTCGTCAACGGCGAGTTTTGCGCCGTTTCTGACCGATGTGCCATAGTTTGCGTTGTCGCCGCTCGTGGGACCGATGCCGCCGATGTAAAGCTCGGTAAGACCGGTCTCTTTGTCAACGGGCCATGCGTCCTTAGAGCCGCATGAGCAGACGGCGACGAGCATCAGGACAGCCATCATTGCGGCTGTGAACACTTTTGCGAATCTTTTTGCTTTTGTGAATGAGGTTTTCATGGTTTTTCTCCTTGAAGAAAAATAATATTGACTTGTTTTGTATGAATTAATTCCGCGGGGAGCGGCTGTAGGCAACCTTCGGCGGCTTGCGGGGGACCGTCTTTGATCCAATGAAAAAGCGGTCTTGCCCGCGCAAGACCGCTTTTCGGATTACTGATTCTGCTTGCTCTCCGAAGGAAATAATTTTAAATCCTTATGAGTTCTTCCGCAGGATCGGATGCGGTAAAGCCGCAGGGCTTTTTATTTATTTTGATCACGGGATCGCTAATTCGTACCGCAATAATTATTATTGCCGCAAGTACGAGGAGTACATCGGATATAAGTACAAGACCGGTAATTCGCACGGCAAAAATAAGTACAACTACGGCTGCAATTACGGCGGCAAGAGAAAAAGACACCGCAAAAGAGGTGTCTTTTTCCATGCATATTACGGAAGAGGTTTTTTCGGTGCATTCAGAGTTTTCGGTGTTCGCAGAGAAAGTGCGCACAGAGAAAGAACCCGTCTCTTCGGACGAGAAGAATCTTTCCTTTTTCGCATAATTGTTTTTCATTCCTGCAAAACTCCTCTGAAATGATGCTATAAGTATACACCATTGAAGGCTTTTTTGCAATAGGCAAAGTGTCGAAATTAACATTATATTATCGCCGTATAGGGTCAAAAATGCACAACAGACGTCCGGCGAGCGGCACGCGATGATGTTTTTGCCCTTTGGCGGCGCGTTTTTTGCCCAAAATGCCGCAAAAGGCGTCCGGGGGCGCGAAGGACGAAAAAATCCTGCAAAATTGCAAAAACGCGAAAATCGACGCCTCATAACGGACGTTCCCGACGAAGGTTTTTGCGCTTTCGTATTGATTTTTTTTCGGTGTTCTGATATAATTGCATCATGTCCCGAGTTTTTGAAAGGAGCGGCAGAGCATAATGTGCGGCGAAGAAGAAAAGATCAGGGCGGGGATACTGTTTTTCCCCGGTGACCCGGAGCTGAAGGCGATAAAACGCAGAACACACGATCTGAATATCGACTATAACAATACGTATGAAGAGGAGACCGAAAAACGCACCGGGATACTGGCGGAGATACTCGGCGAGTTCGGGGAAGGGGGCTTCATTCAGGGGCCCATCACATTTCACTACGGAAAACACACGAAGATAGGCAAATACTTTTTCGGCAATTTCAATCTCACCGTGCAGGACGACGCGGAGGTGACGATAGGCGACCACTGCGACTTCGGACCGAACACGACGATAGTCACGCCGGTGCATCCGATGCTTGCGGACGAGCGTCTTGCCATCATGACCGCCGACGGGGAAGCGCGCCGACTTTGCTATGCCAAGCCTGTGCATATCGGCAACAATTGCTGGTTCGGCGCGTCGGTAACGGTCTGCCCGGGAGTGACGATAGGCGACAACTGCGTTATCGGCGCGGGGAGCGTCGTAACGCGCGATATCCCCGCCGACAGCTTTGCTGCCGGCGTGCCCTGCCGCGTTATACGAAAGCTCGGTGACGCCGACAGCATGAGGCACAAGCCCGAGATCCTTGCCGACAATACTCTTATCGGTAAATAAATTATGAAGCAGCAGCCCGCGGGCTGCTGCTTCCGGCTTTATATGTCAAGTCCCGAAAGGGGTCTTGAATCTTTTTCTTTCTTTTTGGCTGCGACTTTTTTATCCCACTTGTTCACCACGACTGCGGCGGCAGCCGCAATGATGTAGCACCCGCCGATAACTATGAGCTTCTTTTTCTCGCTCGCGCGCTCGTCCTCGACGGCCTTAGGGTCCTCGACGTATTCATGGCTCGTCGTGAGTCCCTTCCAAACGGCAAAATCCTTGAGCGTGACCGATTTGTTTTCTCCGTTTATATATATGAAAAGTGCCAGATCGTCCGCGTCGAGGTAATCCTCGGCACTGAGCGGGACGGTGGCGACAAGCGTCATTTTGCCGTTTTCGAACGCGTTGGCGGCGTAAAAACTTGCCGTATATCCGTCAAGCTCTATCGAAATATCGAGATATCCGTCAACGCCTATTGCGGGGGTAAAGTTTTCGTATGCGATATCCGAATAATCAAAGCCTTCTCTCACGCGGTCGCCGTCGGCGAATCTTACGGTGCGCTCCGATTCGGCATCGGCAAAGTTGCCGTAGAAGTTGAAGCGCGTTCCGGTCGCGGCGTTTGTGACGTCGGGCCAGTTGAGGTTAAAGCCTATTCCCACGCTCTCGGCGCCGAGAGTCTTTATTTTGCCGCCTATCGTGTATTTCGTGTCGGCTTTTATTTTAAGACCGTGAATATTGCTGCCCCAGTATGTCTCGCCGCCCTCGCTGCCGTTTGATACAGTTACCGATTTTCCGTCGGGCGCCACATCTATTTTTGTTCCGCGGGCTTTTTTGATATTTCTCGGAGTGAATGCGCCGTAGTATAGCGCAAAATTGAAATCATACAGTCTTTCGCCGAGGTATGACTCGCCGTAGGTATATATAAGGGAGTTGGACGAATCGTCGCGCAGGCTTTTGAGCTTCGGGTGCGAGTTTTTGTATATGTTAACGTTTTTCACGCTGAACTCAGACGCACCGTCGCGGAGATAAAATGTGACGCCGAGGTTTTTGGCTTTGCCCACGACGGTCGGATTCACCGTCGTCACGTCGTAGAGTGCGTCATTGAGATAGACGGCATAAATATATCCGTTTATTTCGACGCGAACACGGCAATAAGCATCACCCACGCGCGCGGCGGTGGGGATGGCAGTCATAGAGGATGCCGACGAGACCATCTCGCCCGGGATCATGTTTCCCGCTTCCGAGAGGGTGAAGCAGCTGCCCGAGGTCTTTGTCTGACCGTAAAAGCCGTAGAGATCCGTATAAGACGCGGCTGATGTGTCTCCCTCCGCAGGGGCGGCGATATTGAAGAAGAAGCCGGCGTCACCGCGAGTGAACTTCATTTCGAATTCTACGGTGTATGCACGGTCCTCGCCGAGCGTAAGACTGCCGACCTTGCCGCCGTAGAACACGCCGCCGGTCTGCCCCTCGGCGGTGGTGAGAGTGAGCTCGCTTCCGTCCGAAGATACGGATATGCCGGGCATTCCCGTACCGCAGGCGGGACCGAATGCGTGCGGCGCATAGTCCGCGGAGCTGCCGCCGAATTTTATTTCGCAGATGCGTTCGCCGGTGGGTGCACGGTCGGGTGTTTTTCCGACGGTGTTTGCCGACACGCTTGGGGCGTAGAGTGCCGGTGCGGCGATTATTGCGATCAGCAGAATGAACGACAGTATTTTTTTCATTGAAACCGTTCCTTTTTATTTGTTATGCGGTTGACGCATGATATTGCGATTATATTTTATCACTTTTTGCCGCTTTAGTCAAGAAACAAAGGCGATATACAATGCCGTTTGACTGTAAAAAAAACAAAATTGCTGTTGCGTACGGTGAAGTTTTGTAGTATAATACATACGGGAAAAAGCAGCGCCGCCGCTTCCCCGAATACAGAAAGGATGTATTTAAATGGAGATTACACTTACTGCCGACAAATACGATGAAGTCGTTCTCGGTGCAGACGGGACCGTTCTGATAGATTTCTTTGCAACATGGTGCCCGCCGTGCCGTGCGATAGCTCCGGTCATTGCCGAGGTCGCCGAAGAGCACCCCGAGATCACCGTGTGCAAGGTCAATGTCGATGACGAACCGGCGCTTGCCGACCGCTTTGCGATAAAGTTCGTTCCGACGCTTGCGGTGCTGAGACACGGAAAGCTTCTGGCATCGGTCAGCACATATATGGACAAAGCGGGCGTCATGAAATTTATCGAAGACGCAGTCGCCGGTGACGTGCAATGAAGGTACGCCTCAACGAGGATGCAGCGGTCGTTGCAGCCGTAAGGGAAGGGCTGAAGCGCACGGGCGGTTATTGTCCCTGTGTGCGCGAGCGGAGCGAGGACACAAAATGTATGTGCCGCGAGTTCCGTGAGCAGATAAAGGACCCGAACTTTGAGGGCTACTGTCACTGCATGCTTTATTATAAGGAAAAATAATTCAGGAGAAACACAATGAAATCAACTGCGTCAGAGCTTATTGCCGAGCTTAAAAACGGCGAAAGAAAAAATATTATTCTCGATACCGACGCCTACAATGAAGTGGACGATCAGTATACCATTGCATACGCCATGCTTTCACCCGACCGTGTGAATATTCTTTCGATAAACGCTGCGCCCTTCCTCAACAGGCGTTCGACCTCTGCGGGCGACGGAATGGAGAAGAGCTACCGCGAGATATTCCACATCACCGGCCTTACCGATCCCGAAGCGGCAAAAAAGATACCCGTTTACCGTGGATCGGAGCGTTTTCTGCCGTCAAAGACCGAATATGTGCCCTCCGAGGCGTGCGACAACATCGTCCGCACGGTAATGGAGAGCAATGAAAGAGTATGGATCGTTGCCATCGGCGCGATAACGAATGTTGCTTCCGCTATCATCAAGGAGCCGGCGATATGCGAGAGAGCCGCGCTCATCTGGCTCGGCGGGCACGCGCTCACCTGCCCCGACACGAAGGAATTCAACCTCAGGCAGGACATTCCCGCCGCAGAGGTGGTGTTTGATTCGGGCATCCCGCTCGTGCAGATACCCTGCGACGGTGTGTGCAGCTCGTTTATCACCACTATCCCCGAGGTCGAGTACTACCTGCGCGGCAAAAACGACCTCTGCAACTATCTCTGCGATATAACTGCCGCATACACCAAGGAGCCCTACGGTTGGTCAAAGGTGATCTGGGACGTAACGTCTATCGCCTGCATCACCAAGCCCGAAGCGCTCAGCATGGTCGTTCTGCCGCGCCCGTATGTGACGTCCGACTGCCGCTATGCCTTTGATGCATCGCGCGAGCAGTATGTTTATATAAGAAAGATCCGCCGCGACCCGATATATGCCGATCTTTTCCGCAAGCTGTCGGGAAAGAAGAACTGACAGACATCGAAAGGAGTAACGATATGTCAAAAAACATCAACCTTGTATGCGACGACAAAGCACTGCTTGTGGGAGCTGCCGAGCTGGCATCCGATCTCGGGCTGCGTCTCACCTCCTCGGGAGTGACCGTAAACGCCGTAAAGGGAACCGAGCTTTCCGTCCGCAAAAACGGCGAGGGCTATGTCCTTACATACCGCCGCAAGCATGAATTTTTCCGCGGTCTTTCGCTGATACGCGACGCCGTTGCGGCGGGCGCCGATCATGCCGAAAACGGAAAATACGATATGCTTTGCTATATGGCGGACGTGTCGCGCAATGCCGTGCTCAGCATGGACGGTGCGAAGAAGATGATACGCGTTCTGGCGGCAATGGGCTATGATTCTCTCATGCTTTATGCCGAGGACACATACGAGGTGCCCGAATATCCGTATTTCGGACGTATGCGCGGACGCTATTCCGCCGACGAGCTGCGCGGGATAGATGACTATGCCGATATGTTCGGCATTGAGGTCATCCCCTGCATCCAGACGCTGGCGCACCTTGCAACGGCAATACGCTGGCCGGGACTCAATTCGTTTACCGACTGCAACGACATCATGCTCGTCGGCGACGAGCGCACCTATGACTTCATCAGCGCCTGCCTCAAGGCGTGCCGCAGCGTTTTCCGTTCAAAGCGCATCAACATCGGCATGGACGAGGCTCATATGCTCGGCAGAGGCAAATATCTCACGCTCAACGGCTACCGTCCCGCGCACGAGATAATGCTCGAGCACCTTGACCGCGTTGCAAAGATGTGCGCCGAGGTCGGATATGAGCCGATGATGTGGAGCGATATGTTCTTCCGCATGGCGTTCGGCGGCGCATACCGCGTGCGCGAGGGCGAGATAGCACCCGAGATCATGGCAAAGGTGCCCGCAAACGTAACGCTCGTATACTGGGACTATTACTCCCTCGACCGTCAGATCTTCGATCACATGGTCGAGTGCCACCAGAAATTCAACAATCCCGTTATCTTCGCGGGCGGCGCGTGGAAGTGGTCTGGCTTTGCTCCGCACAACGCATTCTCGCTCGCATCGACAAAGCTTCAGCTTGATTCCTGTGCCGAGCACGGGCTCGGTAGCGTGATAGTCACCGGCTGGGGCGATAACGGTGCCGAGGCATCGCAGTTCTCGACTCTGCCGTCTCTCCTTTACTTTGCCGAGCGCCTTTACAACGGCACCGAGGTGTCGCATGAGCTGCTTGAGGAGCGCAGCCGCGCCGTATTCGGCACCGGCTTTGACGATCTCATGCTCTTCGATCTTCCCAATGCGCTGCCCGGTACATCTCCCGCCGAAATGTCGCATCCCGTCTGCCCCTGCAAGTATCTGCTCTTCAACGATCCGCTTGAGGGACTTATGGACCGTCACGTCGGACCCGAGGCGCCCGAATATTACAAAAATGCCGCCGAAAAGCTGCTCGCACACTCGGACGACGAGAGATGGGGATACATCTTCGAGTCGCTCGGTCTGCTCTGTGATCTGCTTGCCGACAAGTGCGATCTTACGATCCGCATCCGCGCGGCATATATTGCCGGAGACAGGAATGCCGTCCGCCGTCTGGCTCATAGCGACATTCCCGCGGTCATCGCAAAGCTTGATGCATTTACCGATGCTTTCCGTGTTCAGTGGTTTACCGAAAACAAGACCTTCGGCTTCTCCGCTCAGGAACAGAGACTCGGCGGTCTGCGCCTGAGACTTGAATCCACCGCTGCCCGCCTTGAGGACTGGCTCTGTGGAGGCGACGCGATCGAGGAGCTTGAACAGCCCGTTCTTTCCTGCGACGGACGCGGCGAGAACGACACGAGATCTCCCTATGTGAACTACAATAGCTGGGCAAACACCGTAAAAGCGGGTCTGCTCTGACATATCCGATAAGCGGGGTCTGTCGCGCAAATGCGCGGCAGACCGCATTTATTGTCCCGATATTTGTTTTTTTGACTTGCGGACGGGGGATTATAGTGGTATAATTATCACAGTAACAGAAAGGACCCGATAGCATGAACACAAACGACAGATCAGTTTTCAAGCTCCTGCATTCGCCCGCCGATTTCGCGCCCGAGGGGCGCGGTCACGATGTCGCGGCGGCGCTCGAGCGGGCGCCCGGCAGCTTCGAATGCGAACTGCCCATGCGCCTTGAGCTGAATATAACGTCCGCCGACGGCGGTCCCGTGACGCTCGGTATGACGCCCTGCGACTCATTTGAAGCCGATGGACGCCGTTTTGAGATATATTCGGCACATATCCCGGCTGCGGTCATGAAAAAAGGTACGCTCGGCTACACTATCGAGGGCGGAGGCTGCCGCGGAGAATACTCCGTTGCGGTCACGGCGTTGCCGCAGATGCCGCCGCTTATCATCACCGAAATTTTCAATCGCCCCAAGGACAAAAACGTCACCTCGTATCTTGAACTTTACGCTCCGGGTGACACCGATACCGATCTTTACGATTGGGAGCTTATCATATCGTCCGAAAAGCTTGAGTCGCCCCTGCGCCTCCCGCTTTCGCTGCATCCGGGCGAGAATGTGCTGCATCCGGGCGAGACAGCCGTATGGTGGCCGCTCTTCAAGGGCAATTTCGGCGTAAAGCCGGACGGCGGCGACCGCACGACTCCCGATGATTTCTGCCGCGAGATGAACTCCATGTACCACCCGCCCGTGCCGCCCGTCACTCCCGATGCGGTGAGGATCATCCCCGTCGCCTATTACAGACGTGATGCCGAGAGCGGAGAGGTCGTGCGCTGTGCCGATGTGAGCGCGATACCGACCGATTATGTAAAAACGACGGTACGTCTCGTTCCGCGCGGAGCCGATGCCGACGCTGCCGTCTATACGCTTGAATACAGCACCGTGTGGGGAAGATGGGATTGCCCGGTGCGGCGTTCGTCATATTGGTGGATCGACTCCCGCGAGCCCTCGCGGGCTGTGAATATCTCGCACGCCGCCGACGCGACTCCCGGTTGGTTTGCTTACGGACAGGCGCCGATAGATACAGCCGCGCCGTTGCCGGTCATTCTTCCGGTCACGCCCGCGCGGGCGGTCTATATCGGCGACGGGGACTGCGATATCTCCTTTGCGGTCTCGGCTGTCGAGCCCGAGTGCGATGTCGCCTCGGCATGGGCGTCGCTTGATATGCCAGACGGCAGCGAAAAGCGTATCGCCGCTCACCGCAGGGATGACGGGCTGTATCACGCGTGCATTCCCGCAGAGGATGTTGAGCGCATGACGGTGCTCACCTATTCGCTGCACGCCTTTGACGGAGCGCGGACGGTAGGTCTTACCGGGCTTTCGGCAGCCGTTTACGACAATGCTGGACCGCGCGTGACTTCGATGCGCCCCACCGAAAAATATGCTTACGATATAACCGCGGGCACAGCGGTCAGAGCCTCGTTTTACGACATTTCGGGTGTGAAGCTCTCCGAATGCCGCCTTCTTATCGACGGCAGGGACGTCACCGCCCGGGCTGTGTGGAGCGACGACGGCATGGTGTACGAGCCTGCGGTGCCGATAGCTGTCGGTGCGCACGAGCTGCGTCTCGTGCTTTGCGATATGCTCGGTAATCATTCCGCCAAAGATGTCCGCTTCTCCGTATCGGATATGAGCGACCTTTGTGCTTATCACGGAGAGGTGCATTCGCACACCGCGGAATCCGACGGCACGGGAACTCTCGGCGACGCATACCGCTATGCGCGCGACGTCGGTCATGTTGATTTCTTTGCGCCGACCGACCATTCGCACCATATAGTTGACGGAAAAGAAGGCGCCGCGTTGATAAAGCGCGAAGCCGACAAATTTGACGACCCGGGCAGATTTGCGGCGCTCTGGGGCTATGAGATGACGTGGAACATGACGTGCGGCTATTGGGGACACGTCAATGTTATCGGCAGTGACAGTATTGAGGGGCACATCGACACAACGACGCTGCCCGATTTGTATGCGATCCTTGAAAAAGACCCCGATGCCGTGGCTATGTTCAACCACCCCGGCTTCGGATGGGGCAATTTTGACGAATATGCCTACCGTACGGCGGGAGCTGATAAAAAGGTTTGCCTCTCCGAGATACGCGGTGCGGCGTATGACCGCGAATATTCGGATATGCTTGCCGCGGGCTGGCACGCCTCCCCCGTTTCAAATGAGGATAATCACTCACCCGAATGGACGACTGCGACGACGCAGACGGGCTTTGTGCTCGCTCCCGCACTTACGCGCGAAAATATCATGGATGCTTTCCGCGCGCGCCGCACATACACGGCGTCCGATCCGACGCTCGTCATAAAGTACCGTGTGAACGGCAAATGGCTCGGTTCGCACCTTGACGATCCCGAAGCGCTGAAGTTTGATATTTCGGTCAGCACCGAAAACGAAGAGGGAATAGGCAGGGTCGAGATAGTAGCCGAGGACAATATCGTTGTCGCAGCCCGCAACGCGGGAGCGCGGCGCAGCTTTGAATGGCACCCGACGCTCGCACCAGATTTTGACTACTATTATCTGCGCATTACCGCGCCCAAACGGTATTCGGCGACGGCTCCCGTGTGGATCGACAGAAAGAGCCCGCTTTCTGTGAGCGATATCGAGACGGGAGCGCCCGTATCCGCATCGTCTCACGGTACGGCGGCGCGCCTGCGCATTACGAATTCGGGCGAAAAGCCCGCAGACGGCGTTCGTGTCGATTTCTATCTCGGAAAGACCTCCGGCTTCGATCTGCGCGACGAGGAACCGTATGCGACCGTTCATTGCGGCAGGCTTGCTGCGGGAGCGTCGCTGAAGGTCAGCCGAGCTTTTCCTGAGCTGCCCGAGATGCACCGGCTCAGCGCGGTGGTATCCTCCGACATACGCGGCGAAAGAAAAAGGACCGCCACGGTCTGCACCCTTGTCACTCCGGTGACGGTGACTGAGATACTGCCGTACAGCATGCCGCTTGAAAAGGAAGGCGGCGTGAAGGTGGACGATCCCTTCCCGTATATCACGCTTTACAACTCGTCGCTGACGGCGCAGGATATCGGCGGTGCGCTCTTGCGGCTCTGGGTCAAGACGGGCAAAGCACCGTCTGAGGACAGAAGCTGGCGATTCCCGGCGGGGACGATCATACCGCCGCGCTCGGGGCTCGTCGTGTGGGTCAGATATGAGGACCCGACGCTGACCGTCGGTGATTTCAACGAAAGATACGGCACGTCGCTCATCGAGGGCGGGAATATCATCATCTGCGACAAGCATATCCTTTCCCGCGCCGACTGCGGGCGCAGGCTCGAGCTCGTGACGGACGAGGTGATGTCGCGCGTTCAGTGGAACTACGCTTCGACCTGCGACGGCGACGCTCATCGCGGGAGCGCGCGCAGATATGAAAAGCGCCCCGGGCTTTCGGCTACATCGGCGCCTCTCGGGCTTGCCGAGCCGCATCCCGGAAGCTTCAGCGAAGGGCAGATACACGCGGAATTCTCCACGACTCCCACACATGCCGAGGCAAAGCAGCGCCGCCGCGACGAAAAGGCTGAGGCAAAGCGCGCGGAGCGCAGCGGCAAGCTGACGATGACGGACGGCGAGGCTGCGGTGCTTGCCGCGGCGACAGCCGCGGCAGCGGGCGGAATTGCGGCTCTGATCGGTGCGCTCACATCGGGTAAAAAACGGAAAGGCAACAGATGACACCTGAAATAAAAAAGGCTCTCCCGCTCTACCCCATGCACATCTCGTATGTTGCAAAGTCGCCTATATGGGGCGGATATGAGCTTGCGGCACGCTACGGCAAGCGGGCTGCGGCGCCGACGATAGGCGAAACATGGGAGCTGACCGTCCGTGACGGCGAGATGAGCGAGATAGAGGACGGCGCGTGCGCCGGCATGACGCTCGGAGAATATATCAAAAAAAGCGGCGGCAGTGCCGTCGGAAGCAAAAATGCTTCCGACGGGCGCTTCCCGCTCCTGATAAAGTTTATCGATGCGGCAGATCGGCTGTCGGTGCAGGTCCATCCCGACGATGCTTATGCCGCGCGCGTTGAGAACGGCGTCGGCAAGACCGAAATGTGGTATGTCATTGATGCCGCACCGGGGGCGCAGCTCGTTATGGGGCTTTCGGATGGCAAAACGCCCGACGACCTCAGAGCCGAGGCGCGCTCGGGCGGCGATGTGTCCGACTGCCTGCGATATGTTCCCGTCAGCGCGGGCGACTGTTTTTTTATTCCTTCGGGAATGGTCCACGCCATCGGCAGTGGGATCCTCATCGCCGAGATACAGCAGAACTGCGATCTCACATACCGCGTGTGGGACTACGGTCGTCTCGGCAAGGACGGCAAGCCGCGCGAGCTGCACACCGAAAAGGCGTGTGACGTTATCCGCAGCTTTACCGACGGCGAGGTAGAAGCCGAAAGGTTCGAGTCACTTGCGGCCGACGGAAAAAACGTGCTTGCCTCCTGCAGGTATTTTACCGTTTGCCTCGGCGCGGACGGCAATAGCTTTGACGCCGACGGTACATCCTTCCACTCCGTACTTTGCTTTGACGGAGCCGGGAAGCTTGAGTGGAGCGGCGGCAGCATACCTGTCGCGACGGGGGAGAGCATTTTCATCCCCGCGGGGCTCGGCAGCTACCGCATATGCGGCGGTGCACGTGTGCTTGTGAGCAGAACGTGATATCATCATAAAAATCGCCCTCATCGGCTGTTTTCGGCAGTCGGAGAGGGCGATTTTTTCATTATTTATTTATATGAGAGGCGGTCAGGGCAGTTTCGGAGTCACTTCAAAAACGTGCATTCCGGCGGGCTTGCCGCCACCGCAGCCGGCGTATATACTGCCGTCAACGATGCTGATGTTTTCGGGCTCGAGCGATCTGTCGGTGTTCATTTTGATAACGGTCACAAAATTTCCGTCCCAGTCGTAAACATTTATCACGCTGTCGCGGTGCAGGATGAAATAAATGAACTTGTCGTCGCAGGCGCAGCCTTGCGTGATCTTTCCGAACGGGTCGGGAATGCCCTTGAATTCGGGTGAGACGGGTTTGAAATCGTCGTCGAGAAGGCGAAAATCCTGCGCGCCGGAAACACCTACGAGGTAGCGGTGGCGGTCGGGCTGATAGTCCATTGCGAAGATATTGCAGTCGAGCTTTATCTGGCGGGTGGGTTGCAGTGTGTCGCGGTCAAATGCCGATACGGTTTTGCGGTTGGGATTGTTGTGGACAACGAGCAGCTCGTTCGTGTACGGGTTGTAGGCGATATCGTTCGAGTGGTTGGTGAACAGTCTCTCGCTGACCTTCACGGTCTCATGCTTTTCGGGATCGTAAACGGAAAGAAACGCGCTGTTGTCAGCTTCGTTCGTTGCCTTGTCGCGGCGGATGAACATCTGATAATAGTATTTGCCGTCGGTAAACCCGCCCTGTTCCTCCGACGCCGTTTCGTTCGGACGCGGGATGATGAAAAGCTCGCGGCATTCGGAGTCAAAGACCGGCGCTCGGCGAAGCAGTTCGCCGAGCGCTCCGCAGCGGCGGTTTCCGTTTGTATCTTTCATAATCATACGCACCTTTCTGTTTGCAGGTCGGAATTATTATAGCATCAAACGCGCGGCGGGTCAAGTGTAGAGCGCAAAAAAAGAAGCAGCCGGGCTTTCGCCCGGCTGCCCCTTACAGCAGGATTTTGTTGTATGGGGTCGATTACTTGATCTCGACGGTAGCACCGGCGTCGGTGAGCTGCTTCTTGATGTTCTCGGCATCGTCCTTGGAGCAGCCTTCCTTGATGGTCTTGGGAGCACCCTCGACGAGTTCCTTGGCTTCCTTGAGTCCGAGACCGGTGATCTCGCGGACGACCTTGATAACGCCGAGCTTGCTGGAGCCGAAGCTTGCAAGAACAACGTCGAACTCGGTCTTCTCCTCAGCGGCAGCGGGAGCGGCAGCTCCGCCGGCGGCGGGGGCAGCGGTCATAGCGGCAGCGGAAACACCGAAGGTTTCCTCGACCTCTTTAACGAGGTCAGCAAGTTCAAGTATGGTAAGAGACTTTATCTCTTCAACGATAGCAGTGATTTTTTCGGATGCCATTTCAGTAATCCTCCTAAAATAAACAGATAATTGATTTTGATTTGTGATCCCGCGGGGAAGCTATCAGGCTTCTGCGGGGGCTTCGGCTGCTTCCGCGTCCTTCTTGGAGGCGGCGTCGAGCACGAATGCGAGTTTGTAGAGCGGGCTGAGCAGACTGCCGAGCAGCTTGCTGACGAGGACTTCCTTGGAGGGAGTCTTTGCGAGCTCAATGATCTGAGCCTCGTCAAGGACCTCACCGTCAACGAAACCGGCAAGAAGCTTGAAGGAGTCGATCTTATCGGCATATTCCTTCAGGATCTTTGCGGGGGCGACCGCGTCGTTTTCGCTGACCGCGATAGCGGTCATGCCGTTGAGGTGCTGCTTGATCTCCGTGTAGCCGCAAGCGTCGCAGGCTCTGCCGGTCAGGGTGTTTTTGACGACCATGTACTTGACACCTGCTTCACGCAGTGCCTTGCGCATTTTTGTGTCGTCGTCAACGGTGATACCCTGGTAATTGACAATAACGCCTGATACCGAATTGCGGATCTGTTCGGAAAGGTCGGAAACAACCTGCTGCTTCTGCTCAAGTATGGCTTTGCTGGGCATGTTATTATCTCCTTTGACTTAATCGTAATCGTTCCCTTGAGTAAAAAGGGTAAAAAAATATCTTTCTCCCGCTGGGCTGTGCCGGCGCCGAGAAAGACTCACAAATATATTGAAGCGGACTTCAAGTCAATTGCGCATTCCTCGGCAGGGTGGCTTTCGCTTTTACGGGAACCTGCTGTCTTAGGTCAACGTGCAGTATTATACACGTTTTTTCGCGCTTTGTCAATACATTTTTGAAAAAATACTCGGATTTTTTATTCCGCTTCTCCGTGCGCAGCACTTTTTTGCCGCCGAAGGGAGATATGCGTCGCAAGGACACAATATATTCATATTTTTGTATTATAATAATTCTGTGTGTAAATGCACGCCGCCGTAGGTACATATGCCGCGCGGCGCAATGAAAGGACCTGTCATGAATACTGATACCCGACCCGCAGACCGTAATACGGTAAAAAATATGATATATCTCATTGCCGTGCTTGCAGCAGCCGTTCTGTCGGCGATACTGCGCACCGCGGCGATCTTCGTCGGTTATGATGCCGACATCGGATATTTTGCAAGGGGAAAGGCTCTGCCTGTGATTTCCAACCTGGTATGCGTGCTTGCCGTTGCCGCAGCCGTTGCTTTTCCGTTTTTTGCCGACAGAAGCGGGAAGGGCATTCATCCCTCGGCACATCGCCGCACGGCGCCCGAATATTTTGCGACGGCGTATGCCGCATTTGTTATGCTCGGCGCTTTCGGATATGAGATATACCGCTGCATTGCGGACAGGACAGTTGCTCAGCTCTTTGAAAGAGCTGCCGAGCAGGCAGCCTCAAATGCTTATACCGCACGCGGACTTCGTGTTCAGGGCATTCTTATTATAATAGGAATAGTTGCATCGGCAATATCGGCGATCTACTTCTTTTTGCGTATCGACGACACCAACAGCCGCGAGTGGCACGTCCTTCTCGGGTTTGCTCCCGGGTTGAGAGGAATTGCGGGACTTGCGGAAATATACTTCGATATGACTGTCGAAATGAACAGCCCGAACAAGCTGATCCTTCAGGCGGCGCTTATCTCGGCAATGTTTTATTTCGTTTACGAGCTGAGGATGATCCTCGGCGGGAAGAAAGCACGTCCGCGTGCGTATGTCACATCCGGGCTTGCGGCTGTCGTGCTCACCCTCACCGCTTCGGTGTCGGTGATAGCCGGATATTTCAGCGGGCGCATCTCGAATGCATATTTCTTTACAGAGGCGTTCTTCTGCTTCAATATGTTCGTGTATATCTCCGTGCGTACCGTTGCGTATGCGCGCAACGCCTATGCCGCATCTGCGCCGGCTGTCTCCGCTCCCGACAGCGGGGAAGAGGCTGCGGATGCCGATGAGATGCCGGATAACGGCGACGCGGGCGAGAACGAAGATAAAGGCGAATGAGAAAAGTACCGTGTGCGTTGATCACGGACGTGGAGGATGCTGAAGATGGGCAGCTCGTCGGCTGAAGAGAGAATAAGATGGCTTCATAAGCGGATAACGGACGGCTCGTACCCCAATGCCGTCCGCCTTTCGGAGCGCTTCGGCATATCGCGGCGGCAGGCGACGCGCGACGTCGAATATATGCGGCGGGAGCTGGGCGCGCCGGTTGAGTATGATTCAAAACGCCGCGGCTTTTATTATTCGGAAGCTTTTTCGCTGCCGGCAACGATAAACACGGCGCAGGCGGACGATTATGTCGGGATCTTGGCCGCTATGAGCGATATTTCGCAGGATACATACGGCGGGCAGGATTCGATACAGATGTCCATTCCTTACGATGCCGTTCTCGAAATACCCGACAAGCTGACGGTCATGAAGCTCGGCAAGATTATAACCGGTCGCGTGCCATCGCACCGCGGTTCGGGAGAGAACAGATACTACTGCGAGTTCGGGAGCGTTGAGGCGTTTCTCGGCGTTCTTATGGCGCTCGGCGAGCCTGTTCGGATAGTCAGCCCCGACTGGCTGCGGGAGCGGTTGCGGGATAATATCGCCTGTCTTCTTAAGGCAAATAACGAAACTGTATAAATTGCACAAAAATGACGCGAAAAATTGCTGAAAATTCTCTATTGAATTCTATTGCATATTCGTGTCATTTATTGTATAATATCAAAGCTTGATGTGCGAAGTATGCGTTGAAGCGAAAGGTTGCCGCCGATGTTACCGCAAAGGCGGGTAATTTTCGTGGAGTATGTCCGTTTAAACCGGGCGAAACCAACCGCTTTTTGCGGTTGAAGGGTAAAAAAGTCAAGCACCGGGCGTCAATGACGCTCATGCGGTTCACGCCGTGCTCCGGAATTTGTTATCCGTCTGATCGTGACGGACGGATGAGACAGATTTCGGTTTTTGTATGGCGATAAAAGAAACGCACGGAACGGTGCAAAACGAAAAAGTCCCCGTCAAAGGAACGCAAGAACGCGCAAGAGCTTCAATGATTATATACGCAGCGCGCGTAAATCCAATGAGGAGGCAAAAATCAATGGCAGTGAAAGAGAAGATCAGGATCCGTCTCAAGAGCTATGACCACACGCTGGTCGATGCGGCGGCGGCAAAGATCGTCGAAGTAGCAAAGCGCAACGGCGCCGAGGTTTCCGGTCCGATCCCGCTCCCTACCGAGAAGGAGATCGTCACCATCCTTCGTGCAGTCCACAAATACAAGGACAGCCGTGAGCAGTTTGAGCTTCGCAACCACAAGAGACTGATCGATATCGTCAAACCGTCAAAGAAGCTGACCGAAGAGCTGATGAACATCGAGCTCCCCGCCGGCGTTGACATCCAGGTAACGCTCTGAGCGTTATGTGAGTGCCGCGAGTCGGCAAACCCCATGAGACAAGCCCCGAAAGGGGTGCTTGTTGGTCAAGTTGGCGCAATCCGAAAGGAAAATCCAAAAACGCCAACCAATAACCCACAGGAGGAAAAATGAAAAAAGGAATTATCGGTAAAAAGATCGGTATGACTCAGATCTTCGACGAAGTCGGAAACGTCATCCCGGTAACGGTGATTCAGGCGGGTCCCTGCGTTGTCGCACAGCGCAAGACCGCTGACAAGGACGGCTACGAAGCCGTTCAGCTCGGCTTTATGGATGCAAAAGCAAAGCAGACCACCAAAGCTGAGGCGGGACACTTTGAAAAGAACGGTCTGGGTGTGAAGAAGCACCTCAAGGAGTTCCGTCTTGACGATTGCTCGGCTTATTCTGTCGGCGACGTCGTATCTGTCGAAACCTTCGCCGTAGGCGATAAGGTCGACGTTACCGGTACGACCAAGGGACACGGATATACCGGCGTTATCAAGAGATGGAACCACCACAGACTGAAAATGACGCACGGCGTCGGCCCCGTACACCGCGAAGTCGGTTCGATGGGTGCTAACTCCAGCCCGTCCCGCGTGTTCAAGAACAAAAAGATGGCAGGTCAGTACGGTCACGAACAGGTCACCATCCTTAATCTGAACGTAGTCAAGATCGACAAAGAGAACAACCTTATCGCCATCCGCGGAGCGATCCCCGGAGCCAAGGGCGGCATCGTGTTCCTCCGCGACTCGATCAAGGCATGAGAGAGAAGGAGGATAAGCAATGCCTAGCGTAAAAGTTGTTGATATGACAGGCAAAGAGGTCGGCGAAATCAGCCTCTCCGAGAAGCTGTTCGGAGCTGAGGTCTCTGAACCCGTTCTCCATGCCGCGGTCAGAGCATATCTGCTCAATCAGAGACAGGGCACACAGTCCACTCTTACCCGCACCGAGGTCTCGGGCGGCGGCAAGAAGCCCTGGAGACAGAAAGGCACCGGACGCGCCCGTCAGGGTTCGACCCGTTCGCCTCAGTGGACGCACGGCGGCGTGGCTCTCGGTCCCAAGCCCAGAGATTACCGCGTAACGCTGAACAAGAAGACCCGCAGAGCCGCTCTTGCAAGCGCGCTTTCCGCAAAGGTCGCCGAGGGCAGCCTCGTTGTTGTGGATTCCGTCAAGCTCGACGCTTACAAGACCGCCGAAATGGTGAAGATGTTCGCCGCTCTCGGTCTTACCAAGGAAGTCACAAAGAAATACAAGGAAAATGACGAAGTCAAGACCCGCACCGCAAAGGTCGCGGAGAAGACTCTGCTCGTTCTTCCCGCAGTCGATAAGCTCGTAGTAAAGAGCTGCGACAACATTCCCACCGCCGTGACCACGCTTTACAGCACTCTGAGTGTTTATGACATTCTGAACGCCGAAAAGCTCGTCATGACCCGCGAAGCCGTTGAAAAGCTTGAGGAGGTGTACGCATGAAGAAAATGGTACAGGATATCATCATAAAGCCGGTCATCAGCGAAGCCGGTATGGACATGATGAGTCAGAAAAAGTATGTTTTCAAGGTCATGAGCTCCGCCACCAAGCCCGAGATCGCCAACGCGGTCGAGGTGATGTTCGGCGTGAAGGTCGCCGACGTCAACACCATCACGATGAAGCGCAAGCCCAAGAGACTCGGCGTCAACTTCGGCTACACCTCCGAATGGAAGAAAGCCATCGTAACGCTTACCGAAGACTCGAAGACCATTGCCTTCTTCGACGGTATGAACTGAGAAAGTAGGAGGAAAGAGTAATGCCTACGATCAAACTTAAACCCACAACTCCTTCGAGAAGACAAATGACACTGCCCACCTTCGAGGAACTGACCAAGTTCAGCCCCGAAAAGAGCCTTGTCGTTATCAAGAAGAAGAATGCCGGACGCAACGCGAACGGCAAGATCACCGTCCGCCACAGAGGCGGCGGCAACAAGCAGAAATATCGTATAATCGATTTCCGCCGTCTGAACGAGGCTCCCGCCAAGGTCATCGGCATCGAATACGACCCCAACCGTACCGCTTATATCGCACTGCTTCAGACTGAAGCCGGCGAGAAGAGCTACGTTATCGCTCCTGTCGGACTTAACGCCGGCGACACCGTTTACTGCGGCGCCGATGCCGATATCAAGCCCGGCAACACTCTGCCCGTTGCAAACATCCCCGTCGGTACCGTTATCTACAACATCGAGCTTTACCCCGGCAAGGGCGGCCAGCTCGTTCGTTCCGCCGGTGCCGCAGCACAGCTCATTTCCAAGGAAAACGGCGTGTGCCTCGTCCGTCTTCCCTCCGGTGAGGTAAGACAGATCCGCCTTGATTGCAAGGCGACAATCGGTCAGGTCGGCAACATTGAGCACGACACAGTCAAGCTCGGCAAAGCCGGTAAGACCCGCCACAAAGGTTTCCGTCCCACTGTCCGCGGTTCTGTTATGAACCCCTGCGATCACCCGCACGGCGGCGGCGAGGGCAAGTCTCCGGTCGGTCATCCCGGACCGCTCACTCCGTGGGGCAAGCCCGCTCTCGGCTATAAGACGAGAAATAAGAAGGCCAGAACCGAAAAGTTCATAGTCAAACACAGAAACGCTAAGTAAGGAGGGAATATAAATTGAGCAGAAGTCTTAAAAAGGCGCCTTTCGTAGAAAAGAAGCTCTACGACCGCATTTGCGCCATGAATGCCAAAAACGAGAAGAAGGTCATCAAGACCTGGTCTCGTGCTTCGGTCATATTCCCCGAATTCGTTGGTCACACGATCGCCGTTCACGACGGCCGCAAGCATGTTCCGGTGTACATCATCGAGGATATGGTCGGTCACAGACTCGGCGAGTTCGCTCCTACACGTCTTTTCAGAGGCCATTCGGGCTCTAAGACCGCTAACAGCAACTAAGGGGAGGCATAAGTACAATGGAAGCAAAAGCTTATCTTAAACACGTGCGCATCTCTCCCCGCAAGGTCAAGATCGTTCTTGATCTTATCCGCGGCAAGGATGTCGAGACCGCTATGGCGATCCTGAAGCACACCCCCAAGGCAGCGTCCGAGGAGCTTATAAAGCTGCTCAAGAGCGCAGTTGCCAACGCAGACCACAACTTCCACATGGACACCCAGAAGCTTTATGTTTCGGAGTGCTTCGTGTGCCCCGGACCCACCCTTAAGAGAATGATGCCCAGAGCCAAGGGCTCGGGCGACAGAATCCTCAAGAGAACGTCACATGTTACCCTTGCAGTCAAGGAGAGAGAAACCAAGGAGGTCAATGCGTAATGGGACAGAAAGTTAATCCTCACGGCCTTCGTGTGGGCGTTATCAAGGACTGGGATTCGAGATGGTGCGTAAAGGACGAGGTTTTCGGAGACGTTCTCGTGTCCGACTACAAGATCCGTAAGCTCCTCAAGAGCGAACTCCAGAAGGCGGGCGTCCCGAAGATCGAGATCGAACGCGATCAGTACAAAGTCAAAGTTTATATCCACTGCGCAAAGCCGGGTCTTGTGATCGGTCGCGGCGGTGAGAATATCGAAGTCCTCAAGTCGAAGGTTGAAAAGATCGTCGGCAAGGACCAGAGCGGCAAGCAGATCCCTGTGTCCCTCAACGTTGTTGAGGTCCGCAGCCCCGACCTCAACGCCCAGCTCGTTGCAGAGAACATTGCCGGTCAGCTTGAAGGCCGTGTCGCGTTCCGCCGTGCTATGAAGATGGCGATCCGCAACACGATGAGACTCGGTGCCCGCGGAATCAAGATCTCCTGCGGCGGCCGTCTCGGCGGCGCCGAGATCGCCCGTACCGAGCACTATCACGAGGGGACCATCCCGCTTCAGACTCTCCGTGCCGACATCGACTACGGCTTCTGGGAAGCCAACACCACCTACGGTAAGGTCGGCGTCAAGGTCTGGATCTACAACGGCGAGGTCCTGAATGCTGCCGGAGCGACCCGTGAGCGCCGTGAGCGCAGAAACGATGGCCGCGACAACCGCGGCGACCGCAGAAACGGCGGCCGCAACGATCGTCGCAACGGCGGTGACCGCAGAAACGGCGGCGCACCCCGCACGGGCGGCAACAACAACTTCCGCGGCCCGAGATCGCCGAGACCCCAGTCCGGTGTTCGTGCGCCCAGAGAAGCCAGAGAAGGGGGCAAGAAATAATGTTAATGCCTAAGAGAGTTAAGTTCCGCCGTGTCCAGCGCGGCAGACTTAAGGGTAAAGCCACAAGAGGCAACACCGTGACCTACGGTGATTACGGACTTATGGCTCTCGAGCCCGCCTGGATCACCAGCGCGCAGATCGAGGCTGCCCGTATTGCTATGACACGTTATATCAAGCGTGGCGGTAATGTCTGGACAAAGATCTTCCCCGACAAGCCCATCACCGAGAAGCCTGCCGAGACCCGAATGGGTTCAGGTAAAGGTTCACCCGAGTACTGGGTCGCAGTCGTTAAGCCCGGACGCGTCATGTTTGAAATGAGCGGCGTCTCGGAGGAAGATGCCAAGGAAGCTATGCGTCTTGCATCGCACAAGCTGCCTATCAAGTGCAAATTCGTTAAAAAGGCGGACGAGGAGGTATCGCAGTGAAAATCAGCGAGATCAGAGAAATGACTTCCGAACAGCTTGATGCCAAGCTCAAGGAGTTAAAGGAAGAACTGTTCAACCTCCGCTTTCAGCTTGCTATCAATCAGCTGGAAAACACCAACCGTATCGGTGAAGTGAAAAAGGATATCGCCCGCGTTATGACCGTTCTTAATGACAAGAACGCGAAGAACGCTTAAGCGTATGGGAGGCAGAATCATGGAAGAAAGAAACCTCAGAAAGACCCGTGTCGGTATCGTTGTCAGCGACAAGATGGACAAGACCGTGACTGTTGCTATCGAGGACAACGTAAAGCATCCGATATACGGCAAGATCATCAAGCGTACGCTCAAGGTTCATGCTCATGACGAGAACAATGAGTGCGGCACAGGTGATAAGGTCAGCATCATGGAGACCCGTCCTCTTTCCAAGACAAAGAGATGGCGCGTTGTTTCCGTGGTGGAAAAAGCCAAATAATCAGCACACATTGTATGCGAAACAGTAGATACGTCGAAAATCGTATTGAATCAGGAGGAAACGCAAAGTGATACAGCAAGAATCAAGGATGAAGGTTGCCGATAACACCGGCGCCAAAGAGCTCCTTTGCATTCGCGTTCTCGGCGGTACCGGCCGTAGATATGCCGGCGTCGGCGATGTAGTTGTTGCCACCGTCAAAAAAGCGGCTCCCGCCGGTATGGTCAAGAAGGGTGACGTCGTCAAGGCAGTTATCGTAAGGACCACCCACGGCATTCAGCGCGCTGACGGTTCATATGTCAGATTTGATGAAAACGCGGCTGTCATTATCAAGGAAGATAAGACACCTACCGGGACCCGTATCTTCGGGCCGGTTGCAAGAGAGCTTCGCGAGAAGCAGTATCTGAAGATACTCTCCCTCGCACCCGAAGTACTGTAAGGAGGAAGAAGTAATGAATATCAAAACAGGCGATACCGTTGTTCTTCTCACCGGTAAGTACGAGGAAAGGAAGGACGAGAACGGAAAGGTGCTGACCCACAAGGTCATCGCCGTCTCCCCAAAGGAAGACAAAGTTATCGTTGAAGGCGTAAACAGGATCCACAAGCACGTAAAGCCCCGCAAGCAGGGTGATACCGGCGGGATCATCGACGCCGAGGGCGCAATTTACGCCTCAAAGGTCGCTCTTTACTGCTCTAACTGCGGTCAGGGCGTAAGAGTGAAGTCCGCCGTCAAGGACGGCAAAAAGATCCGCGTTTGCGCAAAATGCGGCAAGGAACTTTGATGGAGGTAACAGACAATGGCTGAATATACGGTTAGACTTAAAGACCTCTATCGGAGCGAGGTAGCACCCGCTCTTCAGAAGAAATTCCAGTACCAGAGCCCCATGCAGATCCCGAAGCTCGACAAGGTCGTTCTCAACGTCGGCTGCGGCGATGCAAGAGAAAACTCCAAGGCTATCGACAGCGTTATCGCCGACCTGACCCTCATCACCGGTCAGAAGGCCGTTCCGACCTACGCACGTAAGTCGGTCGCTAACTTCAAGGTCCGTGAGGGCATGAAGATCGGCGCCAAGGTCACGCTCCGCGGCGACAGAATGTACGAATTTGTTGACAGACTCTTCAACTTCGCACTGCCCCGCGTACGCGACTTCAAGGGCATCAACCCCAACGCTTTCGACGGCAGAGGAAACTACTCCCTCGGACTCAAGGAGCAGCTCATATTCCCCGAGATCGAATACGACAAGGTCGATAAGATCCGCGGTATGGATATCTGCTTCGTGACCACCGCTCACACCGATGAGGAAGCCCGTGAGCTTCTCAAAGCAATGGGTGCTCCCTTTGCGGAAAACTAATAGGAGGTAAGATAAAATGGCGAAGAAATCAATGATTATCAAGCAGCAGAGAGAGCCGAAGTTCTCGACTCGCCGTTACAACCGCTGCAAGATCTGCGGTCGTCCTCATGCTTATCTCCGCAAATACGGGATCTGCCGTATCTGCTTCCGTAACCTCGCTTACAAGGGCGAGATCCCGGGTGTAAAGAAGGCATCCTGGTAATTGCACGGCTCCCCGTGCGGGAGCCGGCACGACCCGTTGAACCCCACACTATCGGAAGGAAATCAAGCTACGCGCCCGATTTAACCGCCGATACGCCGCCGTGGACGCACGGCAGCAAGATAAATGAACTTGCAATGGAGGAAAAAAAGCAATGCAAATGTCAGACGTAATTGCCGATATGCTCACAAGAATCAGAAACGCGAACGATGCGAAGCACGCGACTGTGGACATTCCGGCATCCAACATGAAAAAGGCTATCGCCGAGATCCTGGTCAAGGAAGGCTATGTAAAGAGCTACGAGACCATTGAGGACGGCAAGCAGGGCGTTATCCGCATCACGCTCAAGTACCAGGGCAACAAGCAGAAGGTCCTTCGCGGTATCCGCAGAGTATCCAAGCCCGGTCTTCGTATCTACGCAAGCTGCGAAGAAATGCCCCGCGTAATGAACGGACTCGGCATCGCCATCGTATCCACCTCCAAGGGCATCATGACCGACAAACAGGCTCGCAAAGAGAATGTTGGCGGCGAAGTGCTTGCCTTTGTATGGTGAGTAAGGAGGCAGAGATATGTCAAGAATAGGAAGAATGCCTGTTGTAATTCCCGCCGGCGTTACTGTTACCATCGGCGAGGAAAACCTCGTTACAGTCAAGGGTCCCCGTGGAACCCTTAGCGAGAAATTCGACCCCAGAATGAAGCTCGAGATCGCGGACGGTCACCTTCACGTGTCCCGCCCCACCGATGAGAAGGAAGACAGAAGCCTTCACGGCCTTACCCGCGCCCTTATCCACAATATGGTCGTAGGTGTCACCGAAGGTTTCCAGAAGACCCTTGAGATCAACGGTACCGGTTACAGAGCTACCATGCAGGGCAAGAATCTGCTTCTCTATGTCGGTCACTCGCTCGTAAACGGTATGCCCCAGGCGGCTCTCACCGTTGCTGAGCCCGAAGGCATCACCTTCGAAGTGAACGAAAAGGCAGCCCCCATCACCATTGTTGTAAAGGGCGCCGACAAGCAGCTCGTCGGTCAGACCGCTGCGGTCATCCGCGGCAAGAGACCCCCCGAGCCTTATCACGGCAAGGGCATCCGCTATGCCGGTGAAAAGGTTCGCCGCAAAGCCGGCAAGACCGGTAAATAAAGAAAGGAGTGAGCACAGATGGTTTCCAAAAAGAATAAAAACGCTGCCCGTCTTAAAAGACATATTCGGGTCAGAGCCAAGATCTCGGGCACTTCGGAGCGTCCGCGTCTGGCTGTGTATCGCTCAAACGCTAACATTTCCGCTCAGATCATTGACGACGTCAAGGGCGTGACTCTTGCCTCGGCATCCTCTTACGAGAAGGATTTTGAAGGCGGAAGCAACAAGGAAGCTGCGAAGAGAGTCGGTAAGACTCTTGCCGAAAGAGCAGCTGAGAAGGGTATCACCGAAGTCGTATTCGACCGCGGCGGCTATCTTTATCACGGACGTGTATCGGAACTGGCTGACGGTGCCCGCGAGGGCGGCCTGAAGTTCTGAGCCTTCTGGCTGAGTCCGGTTTATACACTGTTCAACTAATTGAACATTCAAGGAGAAAACTATGGCATTCAGAAACAACAATTACGAGGAAAAAGAGTATATCGAAAACCTCGTTGCCCTGAACCGTGTTTCCAAGACCGTTAAAGGTGGTCGTGTTGCCCGTTTTGCCGCGCTCATGGTCGTGGGCGACGGTAACGGTCATGTCGGCGTAGGACTTGGAAAGGCTGCCGAGGTTCCCGAGGCTATCAGCAAGGGAATTGCGGATGCAAAGAAGAATATGGTCACCGTTTCCCTTAAGGGAACGACCATCCCGCACGAAGTACTCGGCGTTTACGGCGCCGGCAAGGTGCTCCTGAAGCCCGCTGCCCCCGGTACCGGTATCATCGCCGGCTCCAAGGTCAGAATGGTGCTCGAGGCTGCCGGTGTCAGCAACATCCGCGCCAAGTGCCTGCGTTCCAACAACCCGATCAACGTCGTCAAGGCTACGATGGAAGGTCTCAAGTCGCTCCGCTCTGTCGAGCAGGTGGCAAAGAGCCGTGACCTCACGCCGGACGAAGTAAAGGGAGGCGCAGCGAAATGAAAAAAGTAACACTTGTCAGATCCCTTATCGCCCGCAAGCCTCACCAGAAGGCAACTGCCGCATCTCTCGGTCTGCATCGCGTAGGCGACAGCATCATCCATGAGGAAGGCGCTGTTCTTGACGGCAAGGTAAGAATTCTTTCGCACCTCGTCAAGGTTGAAGACGTAAAGGAGGACAAATAATGAAACTTCATGAACTCTCTCCCGCTCCCGGTTCCGTAAAGGACAGCTTCCGCAAGGGCAGAGGCGCCGGTTCCGGCAACGGCAAGACCGCAGGTAAGGGTCACAAGGGTCAGAACGCCCGTTCCGGCGGCGGTGTACGTCCCGGTTTTGAGGGCGGTCAGTTCCCGATCTACCGTCAGCTTCCCAAGAGAGGCTTTACAAACAAAAAATTCAAGACCGTTTACTCCAACGTCAACGTTGAGGCACTTAACGTTTTTGAAGACGGAGCAGTCGTTGACCTCGACGCTCTGATGGAGAAGAGAATCGTCCGCAAGGAAAACGACGGACTCAAGGTTCTCGGCGGCGGTGAGCTCACCAAGAAGCTCACTGTGAAGGCGGTGAAATTCTCTGCTGCCGCCAAAGAAAAAATTGAAGCGGCAGGCGGAAGCGTAGAGGAGGTATAAGGATGTTTGCGACCTTTAAAAACGCCTGGAAGATAGATGACCTGAGAAGAAAAATGCTTTTCACCGTCATGGTCATTCTGCTCTACCGTCTCGGCGCGCAAATCCCCGTACCCTATGTAACATCCTCACTTCTTGCCAGCGGTGACGCCTTTGCAGGTTCGATATTCGAATACCTGAACTGGTTCTCCGGCGATGCATTCGGCAAGGCGACTCTGTTCGCTCTTTCCGTATCGCCCTACATCACCGCACAGATTGTTATCCAGCTGCTGACCGTTGCCATTCCCGCTCTTGAGCGTATGGCAAAGGACGGCGACGAAGGACAGAAAAAGATCACTGCCATCACCCGCTACACTACTGTCGCTCTTGCGCTTATAACCGCATACGGTTATATGTCGCTTCTGAGCGCCAACAACTGGCTCGTTGAGGACGCCAACTGGTTCGCAAAGATGGTCATAGTTGCCTGCTATTGCGGCGGCGCGTCTCTCATCATGTGGCTCTCCGAAAAGATCAACCAGTACGGTATCGGCAACGGTATCTCGATGATACTCTTTGCCAACATCGTCTCCGGTGTTCCTTCCCTCATCTCCGAGGTATGGACCATGACCTTTACGGCAGGCGGCTTCAAGGGCTTCAGCTGGCTGGGACTTATCTTCTCTATCCTCACTGTCGTCATCACATTCGCCATCATCGTATTCATCATCTGGTTCACCGAATCCGAGAGAAGAATACCGATCCAGTACGCAAAGCGCGTGGTCGGACGCAAGATGTACGGCGGTCAGTCGTCCAACCTGCCACTTAAGATGAACATGGCGGGCGTTATGCCTGTTATATTTGCCAGCTCCATCGCATCCATTCCGGCAACTCTTGCGGGCTTCTTCCCGAAGAGCAAGGTGCTCACCAAGATTTCCGCATGGTTCAGCTATGACACCTGGTTCTACCTGCTCATCTATCTCGTACTCATCGTTGCTTTCTCCTTCTTCTACATCATGATATCCTTCAATGTGGTCGAAGTTGCAAACAACATTCAGCAGAATGGCGGTTCGATTCCCGGCATCCGTTCGGGCAGACCTACCGTCACCTATATCAGCAAGATACTCAACAGAGTAACCATCATCGGCGCTATCTTCCTCTGCATCGTCGCCGGTCTTCCAATGCTCGTCACGATAATCAACAGCCTGCTCAAGGGTGCGGGGCTGACATCGGGCTTCCCGATCTCCAACCTTGCATTCGGCGGCAACTCGCTGCTCATCGTTGTCGGTGTGGCGATAGAGACCGTACACGATCTCGAGGCGCAGGTTGCACTTCGCAACTACAGCGGCTCCAAGGCAAGAGGTATATTCGGTTGATCGCCGACCCCTGAAAAGCATACGGAGGAACGTTATGAATTTGATTATAATGGGAGCCCCCGGAGCCGGCAAGGGCACACAGTCTGAGCTTATCTCCAAGAGAGAAGGTATCCCCGCCATTTCGACGGGACAGATTCTCCGCGGAGCTATCAAGGCGGGCACAGAGCTGGGCGTTAAGGCAAAGTCCTTTATGGACGCCGGCGCCCTCGTGCCCGACGAGGTCGTAAACGGCATCGTGAGAGATTATCTTCTTTCCGATGACTGCCGTCGCGGTTTCATCCTCGACGGCTTCCCGCGTACGATCGCTCAGGCAGAGGCACTTGAAAGCATGGGTGTGCATATCGACGCAGTCCTCTCCATTGAGGTGAGCGACGAAAAGATCATCCGCCGTATGAGCGGACGCCGCGTTTGCGAATGCGGAATGTCCTATCATACCGAATATCTCCCCCCGAAGGAAGAAGGTAAGTGCGACAAGTGCGGCAAGCCGCTCGTCATCCGCAATGACGATGCAGCCGAGACTGTTGCCAAACGCCTTGAAACTTATCACAGGCAGACCGAACCGCTGCTTGATTTCTACGATCGTCGCGGACTTCTCATCCGTGTCGAGGGACAGGAAAAGGTCGAGGATACGACCGCGCTTGTCGAGAAAGCATTGGCTGCGGTGGGCAAGTAACATGATTCCGATCAAAAGCAAAGAACAGATAACCGAAATGCGTGATGCCTGCCGTATCACTGCCGAGGCAATGGCAAAGGCGATCGAAATGATCCGCGAGGGCATCAGTACGCTGGATATCGACCGCGTAATCCGCCATTACATCGAAAGCCACGGTGCAAAGCCGACTTTTCTCGGCTATGGCGGATTCCCCGGAAGCGCGTGCATAAGCATCAATGACGAGGTCATACACGGTATCCCCTCAAAAAAGAAGATCCTTTTCGAGGGTGACATCGTAAAGATCGATGTCGGTGCGTTTTATCACGGTTATACCGGAGATATGGCGCGCACGATCCCCGTCGGCAGCGTCAGCGAGGATGTAAAAAGGCTGATCGAAACAACCGAGCGCAGCTTCCGGTGCGGAGTCGAACAGTTCCGCGAGGGAAAACGCATAGGTGATATCGGTCATGCGGTACAGAGCTGCGTGGAGGCCGAAGGATTCTCCGTTGTCCGCAGATATGTCGGACACGGTGTGGGGCACGAGCTTCACGAGGATCCCGAGGTCCCGAACTACGGCACTGCCGGGCGCGGCGTGCGTCTTTGCACAGGCATGACGCTGGCGATCGAACCGATGGTGAATATGGGACGCCCCGATGTGCGCGAGATGAGCGACGGCTGGACGGTAAAGACCGCAGACGGAACTCTTTCGGCACACTACGAAAACTCGGTGGCTCTCACCGAGGACGGTCCCGTTATCCTGACGGTCGTCTGATTATGAACGAGGAGGAGAAGGAACTTGCCGAAGGATGATGTAATCGAGTTTGAGGGTACCGTTATCGACGCTCTGCCGAATACGGTATTCAAGGTGCAGCTTCCGAACGGTCATATCGTGACCGCCCACATTTCGGGCAAGCTGCGGATGAACTATATCAGAATACTGCCGGGCGACCGTGTGACCGTTGAGGTCTCGGTCTACGACCTTACCAAGGGACGCATTACCTGGCGTGCGAAATGATATCGTTCGTTTCAAAAAATCAGAAAGGTATGGTCAGATAAATGAAAGTAAAGCCATCCGTTAAGAAGATCTGCGAAAAATGCAAGATCATCAAAAGACATGGCCGTATAATGGTCATATGCGAAAACCCCAAGCACAAGCAGCGTCAGGGTTGAGCACAAACACAGTAGAAGAAAGGATCAAACAGAATGGCTCGTATAGCTGGTGTTGATATTCCTAATCAGAAGCGCGTCGAGATCGCCCTTACCTATATCTACGGTATAGGCCGCAAGAGCGCCAACGATATCCTTGAGAAGACGGGCATTGACCCCGATACCCGCGCCAAGGACCTTACCGAAGAGCAGATCGCCAAACTGCGTGACGAGATCGAGAACAACTACGTGGTCGAGGGTGACCTTCGCCGCGATGTCGCTCTCAATATCAAGCGCCTGGTCGAGATCAACTGCTACCGCGGTGTAAGACACAGAAAAGGTCTGCCCGTGAGAGGTCAGAGAACCAAGACCAATGCAAGAACCCGCAAAGGTCCGGCGAAGACCATAGCGAACAAGAAGAAGTAAAGGAGCATAAGAAATGGCTAATGTTTCTGCCAAGAAGGTCATCAAAAAGCGCCGCGAACGTAAGAATATACAGTACGGTCAGGTGCACGTCCGTGCGACCTTCAACAATACCATCGTTACCATAACCGACATGGACGGCAACGCTATTTCGTGGGCATCTGCCGGCGAGCTCGGCTTCAAGGGCTCCAGAAAGTCCACTCCGTTTGCTGCTCAGTCCGCTTCCGAGACTGCCGCAAAGGCTGCCATCGAGCACGGTCTGAAGTCGGTCGAGGTGTACGTCAGAGGTCCCGGATCGGGACGTGAGTCCGCCATCCGTGCCCTTGAGACCGTAGGCCTCCAGATCACAATGATCAAGGACGTGACCCCCGTTCCTCACAACGGCTGCCGTCCGCCCAAACGCCGCCGCGTTTGATGAAAACACATTAGAGGAGGATCCAGAGAATGGCTAGATATATTGGCTCTGCCTGCAAGATGTGCCGCAGAGAAGGTGCCAAGCTCTTTCTTAAGGGTGAGCGCTGCATGAGCGATAAGTGCGCGTTTGAGCGCAGACCTGTTGCTCCCGGTCAGCACGGCGCCGCCAGAAAGAAACAGAGAGAGTACGGCATGCAGCTTCGTGAGAAGCAGAAAGTCAAGAGATATTACGGTCTTCTCGAGAAGCAGTTCAACAACTACTTCCGTGAAGCTGACCGCCTTGAGGGTATGGCCGGTGAGAACCTGCTCGTACTTCTCGAGCGCAGACTTGACAACGCCGTGTTCAGAATGGGCATCGGCGACAGCCGCAAGGAGACCCGCCAGATCGTTCTGCACGGTCACATCCTTGTCAACGGCAAGAAAGTCAACATTCCTTCCTACCGTCTGAGAGTCGGCGATGTCGTAAGCGTAGCCGAGAACAGCCGTAAGAGCGAGAGAATGAAGAACTTCATCGAGTCCATGCAGAAGCTGAGCGCTCCCAAGTGGCTCGAACTCAACGCAAACGACGCTGCCGCAAAGGTAGTTGCGCTCCCCGTAAGAGACGATATCGAGCAGAGCTTCAACGAGCAGCTTATCGTCGAGCTTTATTCCAAGTAATACCGGCAGCCGAAGTATTTCTCCGGCACGCCGGGACCGACATCGGCGGCGGAGATATATTCGGCATCAACAATTGCGCATTAACCAGAAACGCAAGCTGAAAATTATAGTTGGAGGGTATATTTGGAATGATTGAAATAGAAAAGCCCAATATTGCGACGGTAAACCTGAGCGAAGACGGCAGATCCGGCAAATTTGTGGTAGAGCCGCTTGAGCGCGGTTATGGCATAACCCTCGGAAACTCGCTGAATTCCCTGCGCCGCGTGCTGCTCAGCTCGCTTCCCGGCGTTGCCGTGACCTCCATCAAGGTAGACGGCGTCCTTCACGAATTCTCAACTGTTCCCGGCATGACCGAGGACATGACCGAATTTGTTCTTAATGTAAAAGGTATCGTTGCAAAGCTGCACACCTCGGCGCCCAAGACCGTCATTCTTGACGTGACAGGCCCCCGCGAGGTAGTTGCGGGCGATATCAAGCAGGATTCTGATATCGAGATCCTCAATGCAGATCATCACCTTGCAACGCTGTCTGAGGGCGGGCATCTGTTTGTTGAGCTTACCTTTGAGTGCGGCCGCGGCTATGTGTCGCAGGAACGCAACAAGCTCATCCATGCAGAGGCATACGGTCCCAATGTAACGGCGCCCATAGGTCTTATCTACACCGACTCGATCTACACGCCTGTTTACAACGTCAGCTACAATGTTGAAAATACACGTGTCGGCAGCAACATTGCCGATTACGACAAGCTGACGCTTGAAGTCCTTACAAACGGGACGATAACTGCAAAAGAAGCGATTTCACTCGGCGCCAAGATTCTCAACGAGCATCTCAACTTGTTTGTGGATTTGTCGGATGAAGCAAAGAACGCTGAAATAATGGTTATTAGCGGCGAAAGCCCCAAAGAGAAGGTTCTTGAGATGACCATTGAGGATCTTGACCTGTCCGTCCGCAGCTTCAACTGTCTGAAGCGCGCCGGAATCGACACGGTTTCGGATCTTGTCAGCCGTTCCGAGGAAGAAATGATCAAGGTGCGTAACCTCGGTAAGAAGTCGCTTGAGGAAGTTACCCAGAAGCTCCAGTCGCTCGGTCTCGGCCTGCGCCGGGACGAAGAATGAGCGTCGGCGCATAGGTAACAGCGAAACGAAAAGAAACATTAAGGAGGGAGCATAAGATGCCCGGAACCAGAAAGCTCGGCAGACCCACCGCTCACAGAAACGCGATGCTTCGCGGACTTGTGACATATCTGCTCGAGAACGGTAAGGTCGAGACTACTCTCACCCGTGCGAAGGAAGTTCGCGCGATGGCTGAGAAGATGATTACTCTCGGCAAAAACAATACACTTGCGAGCCGCCGTGCCGCTCTTGCTTATATCACCAAGGAGGATGTTGTCGCTAAGCTGTTCACACAGATAGCACCCCTCTATGCCGACGTAAACGGCGGTTACACCGCTATTTACAAGCTCGGTCCCCGTCGCGGCGACGCAGCCGAGATGGCTCTCATCACTCTGACCAAGAGTGTTGACGAGAAGGTCGACGAAAAGAGCAAGAAGAAAGCAGCCAAGGCTGAAGAGAAGACCGAGGACGCAAAGGCGGAATGATCCGTCGCAGAGCCCTGTAAAGGTCGCCTCACCCCACGGGAAAGCGTAATGCCTACCCGTGGGGCTTTTTTTACCCGAAAGATTGACATTCGGCTGCTTATAATGTATAATATATCACATAAAATAAAAGCCCCGCGGGTGCGGGGAAAAGGAAAGTGAAATGCAGCTTATAAAGACCCCGACAAAGGGCATGAACGATTATCTTCCGCGCGAGACGAGACTGCGCGAATATGTAAAGGGCGTTATAATCCGCGCGTATGAAAAAAACGGATTTTCAATGATCGAGACCCCTGCGGTTGAGCACATCGAAAACCTCACCGGCAAAAACGGCGGCGACAACGAAAAGCTTATATTCAAGATCATGAAGCGCGGCGAAAAGCTGAATGAGGCTGCCGGAAACGACGCAGAGCTTTGCGACAGCGGTCTGCGCTATGACCTTACCGTCCCGCTCTCAAGATACTATGCCAACAATCAGGCAAAGCTGCCGTCGCCCTTTATGGCAATGCAGATCGGCAATGTCTGGCGCGCCGACCGCCCGCAGAAGGGGCGCTTCCGTCAGTTTACACAGTGTGATATAGATATACTCGGCGATTCCACTCAGCTTGCCGAGATCACGCTCATATCGGCGACGACCGGTGTGCTGCGCGAGCTGGGCTTTGACAATTTCACCGTCCGCATAAACGACCGCCGCCTGCTCAAGGTCTGCGCGGATTATTGCGGATTCAAGCCCGAGGATTGCGATAAGGTATTTATCACGCTTGACAAGATGGACAAGATCGGGCTTGACGGCGTGAAGCGCGAGCTGGTCGAAGAGGACTTTGATGAAGCGTCGGTCGAAAAATACGTCGCGCTTTACGAAAATTGCGACGCCGTGAGCGTTTCCGAGTTCGCAGCCGACCGTCTTGGAGGCAACGGTGCGGATATAGCTGCGTCGCTTGAGAGCATAATGCGCTGCGCCACAGCCGCGACCGCAGGCGGATGCAGCCTTAAATTCGATCCTACGCTCGTGCGCGGAATGTCCTATTATACCGGCACGATCTTTGAGATAAGCATGGACGGTTACGGATATTCCGTCGGCGGCGGCGGAAGATACGATGAGATGCTTGCCAAGTTCTCGGGGCAAAAGACCCCTGCGTGCGGCTTTTCGCTCGGCTTTGAGCGCATAGTGGCGGGGCTTGCCGACCGCGGATTCGAACCGCCGGCAGCCGAGAGAAGCGTTGCGTTCCTTGCATCCAAAAATATGGACGAGCAAAAAATGCTCGCAATGCTTTCCGATGCCGCCCGTCTGAGAGCGGACGGAGCGCGCGTGCTCGTTACACCGCGCATGAAGAACGTCGGCTTCCAAAAGACCAAGCTCGCCGACGACGGATATACCGAGTTTGTTGAATATTGATCGTATATAATGGGGCTGTTAAAAACTCAAGGTTTTTAACAGCCCCATCAAAAATGTCGGACGGGTCCCCGATATTTTTAACACCGCCTTTTATAAAAGGTGCGTACACTGCCGCGGTGTGCGTGCCCGAAGCGGCAGACCATGCCGGCCCTCATTTTTTCGCATGATATCCGCGGGCGAATCCATCCGTCTCATTTTTTACGTATCTGCGCAGAAGGATGAGCGCGGCGATGTTGAGAAATGTCATAAGCCCTATTGAAAAGTCGGCAAGCGTCCATACTCCGCCGGGCGGTGAGGTGGCTCCGATGTAAGCCGAGGCAGCGTAAAGTATATTGAAAATGCGTACGGCGATGCGCTCACGCCTTTGCGAAAGCCCGAGAAAGGCGATGCATTCCTGCCCGTAATATGCCCAGCACACGACGGTCGCAAAGCCGAAAAGCAGCACCGCGACGGCAAGCACCGGCTTTGCCCAGTTGCCGAGCGCGGCGGTGTAGGCGCCTATGGTCATCATTACCGAGTTTTCACCGTATACCGCGACATCTCCGTAGCTTGCAAGAATGACAAACGCCGTAGCGGTGCAGAGAACAACGGTGTCCACCACTACCTCGGCAATGCCGAGAAAGCCCTGCTTTGCAGCCGAGTCGGTGTCGGCTGCCGAGTGTGCGAGCGGGGACGTCCCGCAGCCCGCCTCGTTCGATATCAGCCCGCGCATCACGCCGTACCGCACGGCACGGGAGACAAAAAAACCACCTATCCCCGCAAATATCGCCTGCGCGCCGCTCGAACGCGCGCCCTCTTCGCTTATAAACGAAAAAGCTCCGCTCATCACCTCACGAAAAACACGCGGCAGCTCCGGCGCACGTATCACGAGCGCGGCTGCCGACAGCACGGTGAATCCCGCGGTCATAAACGGCACGAGCGCCCCGCAGGCTGCGGATATGCGCCCCAGCCCGCCCGAGGCTATAGCAAATGCTGCAAGAGCCATCAGGATGCCGCATATGCGCCTGTCAAGCCCGAACGCACCGTCCATAGCCCCGGCGACAGCATTCACCTGAACGACGCAGCCCATGCTGAGCGCGTCCGCGATGCAGAGCAGGGAAAACAGCGCGCCGAGAAACGCTCCGAGATGAGGTAGCTTGCGTTCCGCAAACGCTTTTTTTATGTAAAGCGGCGCACCGCCGCGCAGCCTTTCGCCGTC
>CAJLZE010000006.1 GCA_905210995.1 uncultured Anaerotruncus sp. | reverse complement strand
CCCCTGCCGTTACCGAGAGGCTGCCGCCCATTGCGGCGGCGAGACCGGATGCGATCGAAAGCCCGAGGCCGCTGCCCTCGCCCGAGCGTGAATTGTCGCCGCGCACAAAGCGTTCGGTCAGCTCGGCGCCCGTCTTTTCAAGCGGCTGCTCGGAGATGTTGCGGAAGACAGTGGCGATCTTATCCCCGCGGTGCTCGACAGAGAGGTAAACGCGCGTTCCCGGCATCGCGTATTTGCAGATGTTGCCGAGCAGATTGTCCCATATCCGCCATACGAGCCTGCCGTCCGCCGTCACAAGGGCGGGCGTGTCGGTGCCCGACAGCACGAGCTTCAGATCTTTTGCCGCGAGACGCTCGGCATATTCTCCGGCGGTCTGCGACGCCATCACCGCGAGGTCGAGAGGCTCTTTTTTTGCCTCGATATTTCCCGTGGCTGCCTTTGAAGCCTCCACAAGATCGTCTATCAGCTTTTTCATGCGCTGCGACTGGCGCGAGAGGACCTCGACGTATTCCGCAGCCTTGCCGTCAAGCTCCTCTCTGCCGAGCAGATCGACATAGTTGACGATGGAGGTGAGCGGAGTCTTTATATCGTGCGAAACATTGGTGATGAGTTCGGTCTTCATCCGTTCGCTCTTCATGCGTGCGTCAACGGCGCGCGAAAGCCCGCGGCTTATGTTTCCGAGGTCGGTGCCGAGGCACTTGAGCTCGTATGGCATAAAGGTCGTGTCGGGCACGGCGCCGATAACGCCCGCCGCCATCTTCTCGGCGGAGCTTCTGAGCTTTGCGACGGATATCGCATACCACACCGCGCCGCATATGAGCGCAATGTCGAACAGTATCAGCAGCGCGATGCTGCCCACGCCGATGAATATTGCCTCAAGCAGCACGAACGCAAGGACTGCGACGACCGAGCGCCATATGAACGGAAGCCTGCGGAACAGCTTCGCCGCAAGACCGAATACGGCGCGCACGGCACGCAGCATGAGATAAAGTATCATGTATGTCAGCGTGTTGCGCCACCATTTGCCCGCTTTTATGCGCGCCGCAAGCGAAACGGGCACCCATTCGGCTATCGCAAGGCAGACGATGACGGACACCACGGACACGGTCACTCCGAGCGGCCAGATGAGCATCGGGTCGCTGTCGAGCGTCAGCAGACAAAGATATGAAAGCCCCGCAATGATGAAGCAGATAAGGATCGCCGACAGATCGAGCGGGATGCGGGAAAGAAAGCTCAGGTGTATCCCGTCGTCCTTTTCGGTGCGTCCCGCAGCGCAGCAGAGAAATACAAAGCAAAGTATGACCGCCGCAAGAGAGACGAGCGCAAAGAAGAAAACGGCGTAGCGCAGCCGCCATGCCGCCTCGCCGAGGCGCAGCAGAACGCTTATCATGTCGCCCGTGCGCGGCGTGTCGTAAAGATCGACGCTTACCGTGAGGATCGGGTCGCCGCCGGCTGCCTCGGTGCCCGTTTCGAATATCGCCCTGTCCTGCCATACGCTCAGCACGCCCGAGTAGAGCGGCTCGCCGTCTTTTTCGTTTGCAAGCAGCTCCTCGGGGACTCGCACGCCGTCGTCGGTCGTCGTCCACAGCTTTATTTCAATGCCGCAGGGAGATCCCGATGTTCCGTAAAAGGGAACGAGATCTCCCGCCTTCGGAAATGTATAATGGCGCAGATAATTCTCGGCTTTCGCAAAGAGCTGCCCCGATGATTCCGAGCGCATGTTGTAGAGTGTAACGATCGCATAGCCGTATGCCACCGGTCGGTACATATCCTCAAGATATTTTTCTTTTGTCTTTGAATATGCGTTTGCCGAGTAAAGGTAGCACACGCACACCGTTTCGGCTATCAGAGACAGAAGAAAAATAAAGCATAGCGCCGCGACCGCGATCTTCGCCCATGTTTTTCTCACAAGATTTTTCATTTTCCGTCCTCCATTCTGTATCCCTGACCCCATACCACGGTTATGCAGCGCGGAGACGAGGGGTCTATCTCAAGCTTTTCGCGCAGATGTCTTATGTGGACTGCTATCGTTCGTTCGTCGCCGCCCGAATCGCCTCCCCACACCCGGCGGTATATCTCCTTGGGCGAAAACACCTTGCCGGGTGAGGAGATGAGCAGCTTCAGTATCTCAAATTCGGTGGGCGTGAGGGTAACGGGATCGCCGTCCGCCGTGACAGAGCGCCGTTCGGTGTCAAGCGTTATCCCGCCGACGCTGAGAACTCCCGGCGTCGGGCTGCCGCAGCCGAGCTGCATATAACGGCGTAGCTGCGAACGCACCCGCGCTATCACCTCCGCGGGATTGAAGGGCTTTGTCACATAATCGTCAGCCCCCATGTCGAGCCCCATTATCTTGTCGCCGTCCTCGCTTTTTGCCGTGAGCAGTATCACCGGAACGTTCGATTCGCGGCGAATTATGCCGAGAGCCGTCAGTCCGTCGGTGCCGGGCATCATCACGTCGAGCAGGCACAGGCTTATCCCGCCGCGCCGCACTGCGGCAACGGCGCCGTCGCCGTCATACGCCTCCTCTACCTCATAGCCCTGACCTGTCAGGAATATCCTGAGAGCCGAAACTATATCGCGCTCGTCGTCGCACACGAGAATTTTTATCATTATTTTGTCTCCTCCGTTTTCCGTCGTCGCTATTATTATGACACAATTTGTTTTAATGTTCAAGAGCGGTATCCCTTAAGGTTTTATTAAGACGGCGCCGATTCGGCTACGGGCGGCGCATTTTCGGACGCCGCGCCGGAAGATAATACCGCGTATTATATCAGTTGGTAGGTTTGTTGCCCGTCGGTATTGACAAAAATATTTTTTTGTGCTACAATAACAGTTGTGAAAATGTAGGCACCGGAAAGTATGGACGAGAAAGTGTCATGCTGCCGTGCCCCGTTTTTTCAATACTGACAATTAAAACAAAAACGAAAGAAGGAGGTGCATTATGAACGAAACGATAATAACCGTCATTGCTGCCGCAGCGGCTCTGCTTGCCGGTTTCGGCATAGGCATATTCATCGGCATTATGATACGCAAGCGTATAGCCGAGAAGAAGATCGGTTCTGCCGAAGAAGCAGCCAAAAAGATCGAAGCCGACGCAAAAATGGCTGCGACATATGAAACGAACCGCATGATCGTTGCCGCGCAGAAGGAGATCAACCAGCAGAGAAGCGAGTCCGAACGCGAGATCAAGGACCGCCGCGCCGAAGTCGCGCGCTCCGAAAGACGTCTTGCTTCGAAAGAAGAAACTCTTGACCGCAAGACCGAGCAGCTTGACAGAAAAAATGAGATCCTTGACCGCAAGATACGCGAAAACGATGCTGCACGCGAAGAAGTGAACGCGGCTATTGCGGAACAGCAGAAAAAGCTCGAAGCTATCGCGGGTCTTACGACCGAAGAAGCGAAGAGCGAGCTCATGGCAAGTCTTGAATCCGAGGCGAAATACGATTTTGCCCAGCGCATGGATGAGCTTGAAGCTCAGTTCAAGGAAGAGGCGGACACCAAGGCGCGCAACCTTATATCTCTTGCGATACAGCGCTGCGCGGCAGATCAGGTCGCCGAATCCACAGTCACCGCCGTCCCGCTGCCGAGCGAGGACATGAAGGGCAGGATAATCGGACGCGAGGGCAGAAACATTCAGAAGCTCGAGACCCTCACGGGCGTTGAGCTTATCATCGACGACACACCGGAGGCGATAACCCTTTCGGGCTTTGATCCGGTAAGGCGCGAGGTCGCGCGCATCGCTCTTGAAAAGCTGATCGCCGACGGGCGCATCCACCCCGCACGCATCGAGGAGATGGTGGAAAAGGCAAAGCGCGAGGTCGAGGCGAGCATAAAGCAGGCGGGCGAACGCGCAACATTCGAGGTCGGTGTTCACGGGCTCAATCCCGAGCTTGTAAAGCTGCTCGGCAGACTGAGATACCGCACAAGCTACGGTCAGAACGTGCTGCGCCATTCGGTGGAAGTCTCGTTTCTTGCGGGTATTATGGCTGAGGAGCTCGGTGAGGATGCCGCAACGGCACGCCGCGCGGGACTTCTCCACGATATCGGGAAAGCGTTCCCGCACGATGTTGAGGGCACACACGTCCAGATCGGCGTAAATGCCGCAAAGAAATTCAAGGAGAGCCGCGAGGTCATCCACGCTATCGAGGCTCACCACAACGACGTCGAACCGCAGACGGTCATTGCCGTGCTGGTCCAGGCGGCGGATGCCATTTCGGCTGCAAGACCCGGTGCAAGACGCGAGGATCTTGAAAACTACATCAAGAGACTTGAAAAGCTTGAGGAGATCGCAGTCAGCTTCCCCGGTGTTGACAAAGCATATGCTATTCAGGCGGGCCGTGAGATCCGCGTGATGGTAAAGCCCGAAGAGGTCAATGACGCGGGCATGAAGGTCATCGCACGTGACATGGCGAAGAAGATCAAGGAAGAGGTCAAGTACCCCGGTCAGATCAAAGTAAATCTTATCCGCGAGAGCCGCGCGGTCGATTACGCGAAGTGATCGGTTTCGGCTCGATGCTATTGTAATTTTACTCACATTCCCTCACGGGATCTGTATATAGAATAAACATAAAACCCCTTGGGCAAAAAGCGTTCGCCACGCGGCGGCGCATGAGTATAAATGATAGTAAGGCTGCCACGCAAACGCGCGGCAGCCCGTTTTACATTTTGTATGATATTTTAAAAAGGAAAGCTCATTTTCGTGTTTACAGCTTGTTAGCATATTATTATTGACTTTATTAATATAAACTGATAAAATTATTATCAGCGAGTGCGGTCTGCGTATCGCACATCAGGGTGACGGCGTGAAAAATGAGGCACCTGCTTCAAATCCGCTTTTTCGCGCGATGTCTGCACAAGCAGGCGCTAAGGAAAGGTATTCCGCTACAATGAAGAAAAAGAATTATCCTCTTTACGAAACAACAAAATTCCGCGATTTCCGTGTCATGACCGAGCAGGCTGCAACGCTGCACGGCAGTGACACCGCATTTTCCTACAAAAAGAACCCGAATGACGCCGAGGTCGTAAAGATCTCCTTCGATCAGGCGCGCAACGACATCCGCAATTTCGGCACCGAGTGCATCGCCATGGGTCTGCGCGACAAAAAGTGCGCGATAATCGGCACCGGCAGCGTGGGATGGATCTACTCGTATTTTGCGCTCATGTCCGTCGGCGCCGTGACGGTCCCCATCGACAAGGAGCTGCCCGCCGCAGATATGGCCTCGATAATCGAGCGCGCGGGTTGCAGCGCGATATTCTACGGCGCGGAGATAGGCGGCAAGCTGGACTATCTCAAGGCTAACACCAAGGCTGAGATATATGTCTGCATAAACGGCGAACAGCCGACAAAGGATGGCGCCGCAGCCGACCTCACCGCAGCCGATCTTATCGCACGCGGCGACGAAAAGTTCGCGGCGGGCGACAATTCCTACTACGATTACGAGATCGACCCCGATCGCCTTGCCTCCATCGTTTTCACCTCCGGCACGACCGGCAAGGGCAAGGGCGTTATGCTGTCGCAGTCCAATATCTGCCTCGATATGACGCTGGGTATGTACAACTTTGCGATCACAAAGAAGACCATGAACCTGCTCCCGCCGCACCACACCTTCGGTTCGACGGTCAACTACGTCGGTCACTTCTCACAGGGCTGCGAGATATATATATCCTCCGGTCTCCGCTATATGCTCAAGGAGATGCAGGAGCAGAAGCCGACGCACCTGGTGCTTGTCCCGCTCTTCGTCGAAACGATATACCGCCGTATCTGGGCAACGGCTGAAAAGAGCGGCTCTGCCGAAAAGCTCAAGAAGGGCATAAAGATAAGCAACGCGCTGCGCAAAATAGGCATCGACAAGAGACGCAAGCTGTTTGCCGACGTGCTCAACACCTTTGGCGGCAAGCTTGAAATGATAATCTGCGGCGGCGCCGCGCTGAATCAGGATATAATCGACTTCTTCGATGCCATCGGCATCACCATCCTGAACGGCTACGGCATAACCGAGTGCGCTCCGCTCATCTCCTGCAACCGCAACAAGCTGCAGTACAGCGGCAGTGTCGGCATCCCGATCATCAGCGAAGAAGTCAAGATCAAGAATCCCGACGAAAACGGCGAGGGCGAGATCTGCGTCAAGGGTCCCAACGTCATGCTCGGATATTTTGACGATCCCGAGGCGACTGCGGCAGTGTTCGATGAGGACGGCTTCTTCCGCACCGGCGACTACGGCAGGATAGAGGAAGTTGACGGCGACAAGTGGATCTATATCACCGGCAGACTTAAAAACCTCATTATATTCTCGAACGGCAAGAACGTCTATCCCGAGGAGATCGAGACCGAGCTTTCCCGCATACGCGGTGTGCTTGAGGTCGTCGTTTATGCGGGCGAAAGCAAAAAGGATCCCGGTAAGGAAGTCATCGTAGCGGAGATCTATCCCGATTTCGAGCAGCTTGAGGCTGACGGCGTGGCTGATATCCAGGCGTACTTCAACGAGCACGTGAGAGATGCGAACGCGAGAATGGCGCCCTATAAGAAGGTGGGGCTCGTCAAGATCCGCAAGACCGAGTTCGTCAAGAACACTTCAAAGAAGATCACAAGATTCAATATAGACAAGTCGATAGACTGATAAAAAAGCGGCTGCCGAAAACATTGAGTTTTCGGCAGCCGCCTTCTTGTTATTCGCTTTTTGAGCCGTATACTGTTTGACATACCGGGCGCATTGTGATATAATAGAAATCGCCTTAATGTCACCGGCAAAAGAAAGGAATGGACAAGCGAATGAGTGAGACACCGAATCCCGCAGCGATGACCGCCGAGGTGGATAAGAATATGATCGTCGGCAAGCCCGATGCCGACGGACTGGTGTGGTATAACGTAAAAAACGCACCCTTTGATATTTACGGGCTTTATATGCCGCAGGCGGAGGGCGATTTCCGCCGTATGCCCGACGATGTTGCCGCCGCGACAAACAACGGCGTTAAGCGCAACGCGCGCCACACGGCGGGCGGGCGCGTCCGTTTTTCAACGAATTCGCGCCGCATTGCCGTGCGCGCAAAAATGCCCTATGTGACGAGATATCCCCACATGGCTCTTACGGGGTCCGCGTCGTTTGACCTTTATGTCGATACCCCGGTCGGCTCCTTCTTCGGATGCGTGTACAGACCTCCGGTAGATTTCACCGACGGCTTTGAGCTTACGCACAAGTTCGATGACTCGCGCGAGCGTTCGCTCACGCTCAACTTCCCGCTTTATTCACCCGTTTCGTCGCTTGAGATCGGGCTCGACGCCGGCTCGACGCTCGGCGGCGGTGCAAAATACACCGGCACGCGCCTGCCCGTCGTCTATTACGGCTCATCCATCACGCAGGGCGCCTGCGCCTCGCGTCCCGGCCTTGCGTATCAGGCTGTGATAAGTCGCCGCCTTGACGTTGATTTCATCAACCTCGGCTTTTCCGGCAACGCCCGCGCGGAGCTTCCCATCTCCGCATATATGGCAGAGCTGCCCATGAGCGCCTTTGTCAGCGATTACGACCATAACGCGCCCACGCCCGAATATCTCCGTGAGACGCACTGCCGCCTTTACACGACGATCCGCGAAAAGAACCCGGATATTCCCTATATCATGCTCTCGCGCCCCGATTTTACGACGCACCCCGAAAAGGATTCGATAGAACGACGCCGTGTGGTCGAGGATACCTTCCGCTATGCCCGCGCACAAGGCGACAAGCACGTCTGGTACATAGACGGAGAGGGCATATACCGCGGTGCCGAGCTCGACGCCTGCACCGTTGATGCCGCGCATCCGACCGACCTCGGTTTTATGAAGATGGCGGATTCCATCGGCAGGATCCTGCGCCGCGCAATGCGCAACGGCATATAAGGAGGCAGCAACATGACAGAAGAGATCAAAAAAGAAAAGTACGTCGAGGTCGATAAAAACCTTGCCATAGAGACCTCGTTTCCCGAGACGGATGTACGCTTCCACAGCGTAAGGCACGCCCCTTTTGAACTTTACAACTTCTACGATCCCGCAGGGCAGCCGATATTCCGCCGCCTGCCCGAGGATGTTGCGGCAGCAACGTCGGATGGCGTCGCCAAGCTTTGCCGCGAGAGCGCCGGAGGACGCGTGCGCTTCTCCACCGATTCGCAGTATATCCTTATCAAGGCGGTGATGCCCGTCGTCGGCAGAAACTCGCATATGACGCTTGCCATGAGCGCGGGCTTCGATCTTTATGAGGACTATCCGAGCGGCGAATCAAAATATATTCGCGTATTTATGCCGCCATACAATATGGACGGCGGATATGAGCAGATAATCCGCTTCGGCAGCCGCAAAATGCGGTATTTCACGATAAATTTCCCGATCCACTCGGTGGTTTCAGAGCTTTACGTCGGGCTTCAGGAGGATGCCGCTCTCGGAGAGGGCAGAAAGTATGCCGACGATAAGCCAATCGTGATCTACGGCTCGTCGATCGTTCACGGCACGGCGGCAACGCGCCCGGGACTTGTCTATACGAATATCCTTTCCCGCTATCTCGATATGAATGTCGTGAATCTCGGCTTTTCGGGCAAAGCGCTTGCCGAGCCCGCGATAATCGACTGGATAGCCGCGCAGGATATGAGGCTTTTCGTGCTCGACTACGACCACAATGCACCTACGCCCGAATATCTCGGCGAAACTCATCTCCCCGCGTACAAAAAGATACGTGAGGCACACCCCGATATGCCGATAATCATGGTAACGCGACCGAACGTCGCAACAAACGGCTCAAGGGCGATGGAACGCAAGGACGTTGTTATCGACACATACCGCGCCGCGCGCGATGCGGGCGACCGCCATGTTTATTATGTTGACGGCGAGAGCTTCTTCCTCGGAAAATTCGAAAACGAATGCACCATGGACGGCGTTCACCCGAACGACCTTGGCTTTACGCTGATGGCTGAGGGACTTGAGTGCGAGATACGCCGTGCTCTACGCGACTGTGAGGCGTGAAGCGGAAATTGTCTGAAAAAAGAAATGAAATGACCCCTGCGGCGCTGGCGTATCTCGGCGACAGCGTGATAGAGGTGCTCGCGCGCGAGTTACTTGTCGAAAAGGGGATCCCCGATTCCGCACGGCTCAACACCGCAGCGGCAAAATATGTGCGAGCAACGGCGCAGTCCGAGGCTGTGGAGCGACTGTCGTCCGTGATGAACGACGCCGAGGCTGCGGTATACCGCCGCGGCAGAAATGTCGGACACACCAACACGCCGCGCTCGGCAAGCGCAGCCGAGTACCGCCGCGCAACCGGCATGGAGGCGCTTTTCGGTTGGCTCTGGCTCGGCGGCGACGAGGGCAGAGCGCGTGCGCGCGAGCTGTTCGATATTGCATACGAAGAAAATAATGAAAATGACAGTGAGGTACAAAATGTCTGAAAATCCCGTAATAGAGATCAAAGTGCGCGACATGGGCACCATGCGCGCCGAGCTTTACCCGAAAAACGCGCCGCGGACGGTCGAAAACTTCCTTTCGCTCGTTGACGAAAAATTTTTTGACGGTCTTATCTTCCACCGCGTCATAAAGGGCTTTATGATACAGGGCGGCGGATATGACGAGCAGTTCGGAGAGCACCGCGCAGCGCCGATAAAGGGTGAATTTGCCGCAAACGGCTGGATGAACAACACGCAAAAGCACACGCGCGGCACTCTCTCGATGGCGCGCACTTCAGACCCGGATTCCGCGTCGTCGCAGTTCTTTATCATGCACAAGGACGCACCGCACCTTGACGCGCAGTATGCCGCGTTCGGTATGCTCACCGACGGATTTGACGTGCTTGACAGCATAGCGGAAGTCAGGACCGGCAGATACGGATATTTCTCCGACGTGCCGCGCACTCCCGTGGTCATCGAGTCGATAAGAAGAGTCTGAGCCGCAGAAACAATAAAAAATGCCCGTGGTCGGACCCGCAAGGGTCCGGCCACGGTACTTTGTATCACCTTATCCGCCGTGCCCGGTCTTGCCGGGCGCGGTGTGTCACCGGTCGGTTATTCGGCGCTCTTTTCGTTGTCCTGCGCGGGAGCTGCGTTCTCTTCGGCTGCGGGCTGCGCGTCGGCGGGCGCGGGGACTTCCGCGTTCACCGCTGCGGGTGCTTCAACATTTGCCGCAGGTGCTTCAACATTTGCCGCAGGTGCTTCAACATTTGCTGCAGGTGCTTCAACGGTCACTGCGGGCGCTTCGCCGGCTGCGGCGGGAGTTCCAGGCATTGCCGGGACCACCTCGGGCTCGACTGCGGGCATACGGTTGAGCTTTGCCGCGGCAACCGAACCGTATATCAGCGTGAATATCATGTAAATGTGGATCACGATATCTATTATGTCGGGCGTACCCGAGATCAGCACCGTGTATGCGATGAGCGCCAACGTGTCGATGCCGAACAGGACAGAGGCGACGATAAGCCAGCCGCGCTGCTTTTTGGAGGCAAAGAAGCATACCGCGTAAAGCGCGAGTATCACGACGGATACCGCGATGGCGAACCAGAGCAATGTGTCGGGATAGAACTCAAAGCCCTCCCAACCGTTTTCGGGGTCGGCGTATACCTCGTCGGGCAGATGTCCCGTCAGTGCGATCGAGTGTACCGTAAACAGATACGGCACGCTTGCCGAGAAGAGAAAATATGTACTTCCGCCCGTTGCCGACAATATTATGTTCACGACCGTGAGCACGATGATGAAGGCAATGTTCGCTCTGGCGCTCGTTACGCGCGAGGCATATGCCGCGGGCGGAGTCGCCGCGTTGGCTTGCGTGTTTTTAGTTTTTCCAAACATTTTGTGTTTCCTTTCATGCGTAAAGTGGAGTTCTTCAGTCTATTATATCATATATTTTACCGGGAATCAACAAAATTTCATCCCGTGCCGCATAAAAACTCATCTTTACGCTGCCGAGAGATTTTTCTTGACTGCCGGTGATATTGATGGTATAATTAATAACAAACGGTACATTGTCCGTTCCCGGAAAGAAAGGTATGTTGATAATGGTAAGTCAGAACGTAAAAAAGAATCTTACCCGGATAGTCTGCTTCGTTCTCGCGGCACTCATGGTGCTCGGCGTTGCGGCAATAATCCTTTTCGGTTGCTCCCCCTCGGACGGCAGTCCGGATGTAACGACGCCGATCTCCGACAGCGGCTCGTCGGCTGCCGAGGGCGGTGATTTCAAGGTGCTCGAAAACGGCGCCGTGTGTGCGGTCGTGCGCCCCGATCTCTGCACCGACGGCGTCAAAAAGGCCGCGGTGACGATATGCAACGGCATAAAGACCGCAACGGGCATCGAGCCCAAGATCTCCGATGATTTTCTTCTTCCCGGAGATACCGTTGACGAGAACGCATATGAAATACTCGTTGGCGAGACCAACCGTCCCGAGAGCGCCGGCGCAAAAGCCGAGTTTACGAATTTCAATTCCTTCTCGGTCGCTGTGTCGGGACGCAAGCTGCTGGTCCTCGCTTCCGACGACTCGGGCTATACCGCCGCTGCCGAGTGGCTGTGCGACAGGTTCTATGAGTATGCCGACCGCACCGCAGGCACGATAATCCTGCCCTCGCCCTTTGATTACGGCGGCACGACCGGTGTCATGCTCGCGTCCCTCCCGCTGTACGAGACCAAGGGAAAGATCGAATCTCTTTGGGACTGCGGCGACGAGTGCAGTATGTACATTATAAAGAACACGAACGCTGCCGAGTACAACGCATACGACGCGCCGCTCGTCAAGTCAGGCTATAAGAAATACGCCGAAAACAAGATAGGCGACAACCTCTATGCAACATACACCTCGGAGGACGGAAAATATGTCCTCAACACCGTTTATACCGCTTATGAGAGCAAGACGAGGCTCATAATCGAGCCTCTGTCAAAGACCGCGCTCCCCACGGTCGATGAAAATGTGAAAGACACCGCGGGCCCCGTTACCGTGACGCAGGTGGGGCTCGAGTATCAGTACGACCCCTCAAAGCCCATCTCGGAATATCAGATCGGTATGCTCTACATAGTACGTCTGCGCGACGGCAGATTCATAATCATCGACGGCGGCTACAACTATGACAAGAATCTCAGCGTTTTTATGAACGCAATAAAGAAACTCGCAGCCGATCCCGCACACATTACGGTGGCGGCATGGATATTCTCCCATGCGCACGGCGATCACATCGGGCTTTTCACGCGACTTGCAAATTCGTCCGACAACCGCAAGGTGTTTACGGTCGAAAACTTCATATTCAACTTCCCCTCAAGGCAGCAGTATGACAAAATGGACGAGACCTACCCGTCCCGTGTTTACAGTGCCACAAAAATGTTCCCGGGCGCAAAAATAATAAAGGCGCATCCGGGGCAGAAGTTCGGCTTCGGCGGCGCGGAGATAGAGTACTATTCGACCATCGAGCTTGTCGCGCCGCGCGACTGCGACACCGGCAATACGACGAGCGCGGTGTTCTCGCTTACCGCAGAGGGGCAAAAGATCATGTTCCTCGGCGATTCGAGCTCTACGATGACCGATGTGCTCGTAAAGTGCTACGGCAAGTCTCTTGCCTCCGACATCGTTCAGGTGGCGCACCACGGTGCACACGGCGGATCTGTCGAGCTTTATAAGCTTATAGACATGAAGGTCGCCTTCTGGCCGCTCGGAGTGTGGGATTACTACAATTACGGCGGACACGGCAGGCGCAACGAGACATGGAACGCCTATCTGATATCCTCGCCCAAGATGATGGAGATAATCCTCGCGGGACATTCGGAGAGAACGATAACGCTTCCTTATAACCCGACGGAGAAGACCTTCCCGCCCGCGAACGAGCCGAAGGATTGAGCGGTATATAAAAATATTAAAAATTAAGATTATTCCCCTGCCGCGCACAGCGCGGCAGGGGAATCTGTATGCGGTACCGGTCGGCGGTATCAGTTCATGCCGGTCTTGTATTTGTTGAGCACGGTGACGAACTCGGCAAACGGAGCGCGGCGGTCGAGCATATTGTAGAACTCGGTTATCATAGCAACATCCTCGGGAGCGGTGATGCCGCTGTACTTTTCAAGCGCCGCGGCAAGTCCTTCCTTGCGTGCAAAGGAGGACACCTCAAGGGCTATGGGATCCTCGGGGCAGTCGAAGAGATAGCCCGCGGCAATGCCCACCGCGATGTGAGCGGGAATGCCGCCCTGCTCGCGCACCATAAGATACGCGCCGCCGAGTCTGTCGCCCGCTCCCAGCTTGCGCTTCGGATCTCTGCCGACGCGGAAGAGCGTGTCCTCGAGCAGCGGGTTGTCAAGGCGGGGAATGAGCGTTTCGACAAAGGTCATAACGTCGTCAAGATTTGCACCGTGACGCTTTGCAAGCGCGCGGGCGGATTCGACGAGCGCGCGGGTGAGGATGTATTTGATCTCACCGTCGGCTGCGACCTCATATATGTAGTTGTATTTTTTGAGATATCCGAGATATGCCATGAGCGCGTGACCCATGTTGTGGATCAGGAGCTTGCGCTCGATAAAGAAATCAAAGGGGCTGAAAACGACCATGCCGTCGATCTCTGGCGTGGGCGCGCCGACGGGACGGAAGCCGAGCGCGTTTGCGGGCAGCTCGCGGTAAAGGTCGGTGCATACGGCAAGGGGATTCTCCGCCAAAAACTTTTCGGGTGTGGGCGGAACGGTGATGCCGACAGACACGCTCACAAAGCCGACCTCGTCAAGGAAGTAGCTCTTTGCCTCCTCGGAGATGAAGGGCTCTACAAGACCGCGCAGATACTTGTCCGAGCCGATAAGGTTTTCGCAGATGAGAATATTGAGCGGCTTTCCGGTGCGCTCGCGTCTTGCGAGCAGGCCGCGTGCAATGAGGGAAGCGACGTGCGGCAGCACGTTTACGCCGAGAGCGGTCGCCATGATATCGCAGGATGCGATCTCGTCTATAACGGCGTTGTCGTCTCTGCCGTTTACTGCGGTGCAGTTTTCGACCCACTCGGGAACATACTCGGTGCCCTTGGTGACGTATATGGGGTACTTGCCCGCAGCGCGCAGCTTTTCGACCATATCGGCGTTTACGTCAACAAAAACGGTGTGATAGCCGGAAAGGTAAAATCTTTTTCCGATAAAACCTCTGCCGATGTTGCCGGCGCCATACATAAGAGCTTTTTTCATTGTGTTTTTATCCTTTCGTAAAAGAAAAATATCGTCGGTCTTTTATACTTTGAATGTATCATAAAGGTTCATTACCTCCACATACTGCCTGCGCGCGTAATCCATTGTGTAGGCGGTACCGCCTTCATGCTTGCGGCAGTAGGCGACGCAGAGGTCTGAGCCGTTCACGAGCATCCGATTGCGAACGTGCATACAGCCGGAGAAATAATAAGGGCTTGCCACGAACACGCGGTCGGCGTGCTCTTTTATGTTATTGTATGATTCCACATCTCCCGGCTTCCAGCCGCGTGTCTGATCGGGGCACGGAAGGTAAAGCTCGAGGCGCACGTGAGGATAAAGCAGTCGGTAGCCGAGAACGGTGTAAGCCGCCATTGTGTCAAAGCCGAGTGCCCCTCCGGTACGGAAGGTGACGGTGCCGCGGTTTTCTATCAGGTCGCGCACCGCAGCGTCGAGCCGCGCCTGCACGTTTTGCTCTTCCTCCGGCGTAAATCGCCTGTGCCCTGTGAAACATACCGTCCGATAGTTGCATTCATTATTCATTTCACATACCGGCAGTCTTATATTTGCTGAAAAAACATAACTGTACCCATATTATAGCATACTTCGGCGTCGAATGCACGCAAAAAACGAATTTTTTTAAATTTTTTTTGCAACCCCTTGATTTTGCGACCGAGATATGCTATAATGACGTCAAGATACAGGGAGTAGTCAACGCCGCCGGGCGTTACCGAGTCAACAACACCCTGAAGAGCGATCTTCATGGCTCGGTATTAAATGACAAGACTTATCTGCCGCGGCAGAAAAGTCTTTATACCTCTGCCGTCGGACGCGCGTCCGTGGCGGGGGCTTTTTTGTTGCCCGGAGATTCTCGATACACCCTGATTTTTCATATCTGCGCGAAAAAAATTAAAGGAACGGTCAGATCATGAGTTTTATTGAGATCTTTATCCTCGCTGTCGGACTTTCGATGGACGCTTTTGCAGTCTCTGTCTGCAAAGGTCTGTCCGTCGGCAAAATGAAGGCGAAATACGCTCTCATCGCGGGCGCGTACTTCGGCGGCTTTCAGGCGCTTATGCCCCTTATCGGCTACTACATAGGCTCGCAGTTTGCCGAGCTTATCACAAAGTACAGCCACTGGGTAGCGTTCATCCTGCTTGCGCTCATCGGCGTGAACATGATACGCGAGTCCTTTTCCAAGGAAAAGGAAGAAGCATCCGCGTCATTTTCCTTCAAGACCATGCTTCCCATGGCAATAGCCACGAGCATCGACGCGCTTGCCGTCGGCGTGGCGCTCTCGCTCTCGCTCGGCGACGCAAGCATTTATCCTCCTGTGCTGATAATCGGCTTTACCACATTTGTCATTTCCGCGGCGGGCGTCAAGATCGGCAACGTGTTCGGCGACAAATTCGAGTCGAAAGCCGAGTTTGCCGGCGGCGTGATACTGATACTTGTCGGTCTCAAGCTGCTGCTTGACGGGCTCGGTGTGTTCGGCGGCTGAGCGAAAAAAGTGATCCAAATAAAAATATATAAAAGGAGAAACCCTGAAAATGAAAGAGTACCTGCAAAGCTCCGACGAGGTGCTTTCGGCTCAAAAGACCTCAAAAGACGGTCTCAGTACGTCAGAGGCGAAAAAAAGGCTTGAGACCTACGGCAAAAACAAGCTGAAGGAAGCCAAAAAAGAGTCTCTCATCCACAAATTCTTCTCGCAGTTCACCGATCCGATGACGCTCATACTGATCGTCGCCGCGGTGATATCCGGTGTTACCGCCGTGCTGCAGAACGAATCGTTTGCCGACGTTATCATTATAATGTCCGTCGTTATAATCAATGCGATCCTCGGTGTCGTGCAGGAGAGCAAAGCCGAGAAGGCTATCGAGGCTCTCCAGCAGATAGCCGCGGCGACCTCAAAGGTCATCCGCGACGGAAAGCAGATCACCATGCACAGCGACGAGCTGGTCCCCGGCGATATCATAGTGCTTGAAGCGGGCGATTCCATCCCCGCCGACTGCCGTCTGATCGAGTGCGCCAGCCTCAAGTGCGAAGAAGCGGCGCTGACGGGCGAATCCGTTCCCGTGCTCAAGACCGCAGCCGCAATAAACCCCGCCGATAACGGTGAAGTTCCGCTCGGCGACCGCAAGAACATGGTCTATATGGGCTCGACGGCTGTTTACGGACGCGGCAAAGCCGTGGTCGTTGCCACTGGTATGCAGACCGAGATGGGCAAGATAGCCGACGCGCTCACGCAGGCAAAGGATGAGGAGACACCTCTCCAGCTCAAGCTCAATCAGCTCAGCAAGATCCTGAGCTTCCTCGTGCTCGGCATCTGCGCGGTGATATTTGCCATCGACCTTATCCGCATGTACCCCGACTTCACGGGCGAGGCGATACTCAACACTTTCATGGTGGCTGTCAGCCTTGCCGTTGCGGCGATACCCGAGGGACTTGCCGCGGTCGTTACCATCGTGCTTTCGATAGGCGTTACCAATATGTCGCGCCGCAACGCGGTCATACGCAAGCTGACGGCGGTTGAAACGCTCGGATGTACACAGATCATCTGCTCCGATAAGACCGGTACCCTCACGCAGAACAAAATGACCGTTGTCGATCACTACGGTGACGACGAAAAAATGCTTGCCGAATCCTTTGCGCTCTGCACCGACGCGGTGCTTCACGAGGGCAAAACAGTTTCCGAGGGCGACCCGACGCAGACTGCCGTTGTCGATTATGCGGCAAAGATAGGTCTTCCCAAATACGAGCTTGAAAAGAACGCTCCCCGCGTGGGCGAGATACCCTTTGACTCGAGCCGCAAGATGATGACGACCGTCCACAACACTGGCGACGGATATGTTCAGCATACGACCGGCGCTCCCGACGTCGTTATAGGCAGATGCACGCACATCCTTGCGGGCGGTAAGGTCGTTCCGATGACGGATGATATGCGTGTCGAGCTTGCCGAGGCAAACAAGCGCTTGGCCGACCGCGCACTGCGCGTTCTTGCCGCTGCCTGCCGCAGATATGACACCGCTCCCACCGATTATACGCCCGAGGTCATGGAATCCGACCTTACCTTCCTCGGCCTTGTAGGAATGATCGACCCCGTTCGCCCCGAAGTCGTTGACGCGGTAAAGGAATGCCGCGAGGCGGGCATTCGCCCGATAATGATAACTGGCGACCACCGCGACACTGCCGCGGCCATCGCACGCCAGCTCGGTATCCTCCGTGACGGCGACCTTGCGATAACGGGTGCCGAGCTCAATGCCATCTCCGACGAGGAGCTTGCAAAGACGATCGAAAACTACTCGGTCTATGCTCGTGTGCAGCCCGAGCATAAGGTCAGGATCGTAAACGCATGGCGCGCTCACGGCTGCATCACAGCCATGACCGGCGACGGCGTGAACGACGCACCCTCCATCAAATCCTCCGATATAGGCGTCGGCATGGGTATAACCGGTACCGACGTTACCAAAAACGTTGCCGATATGGTGCTGGCAGACGATAACTTTGCCACCATCGTTGCGGCTGTCGAAGAGGGCAGACGCATTTACGACAACATCCGCAAGTCGATACAGTTCCTGCTCTCCTCCAACCTCGCAGAGGTCATCTCGATATTCGCTGCGACCATCCTCGGCTTTACTATCCTCAAGCCCGCTCACCTGCTCTGGATCAACCTCATCACCGACTGCCTGCCCGCCATCGCGCTCGGCATGGAAAAGAGCGAGCCCGATATCATGAAGCGTCCGCCGCGTGATTCCAAGGACGGCATCTTCGCCGGCGGCCTGGGTGTGCACATCGCCCTTCAGGGCTTTGTCATTGCGGGTCTTACGGTGCTTTCCTACTTTGTCGGACACCGCATCGAGACGGGCAACTGGGAGATAACCAACAGCGTTGACGGCATGACCATGGCGTTCCTTACGCTGTCGATCGTTGAAATATTCCACTCCTTCAATATGCGCTCGCTCAACGGCTCGATATTCAGCCTCAAGTCGCAGAACAAGTGGCTGTGGGTGTCGATGATAGGCTCTCTCGCCGCCACGACGCTCGTTATATACGTTCCGTTCCTGCGCGACGCGTTCGAATTCGCTCATATCAGCCTTTTCGAATACTTCATCGCAATTGCCATGGCGTTTGCCATCATACCGATAGTGGAGCTCGCAAAGCTCATACAGCGCACCGTTTCGAAGAAGAAACAGGCAAAGTAATATTAACGGTCCTCACCGGTGGCCGTGGGGCTGCCGAAAGCATTTGGCTTTCGGCAGCCTTTTTATTTGTCCTCGCAGAGAAGGCGCCGAATTTACGCTTTGTTCACACATCCCGAGTTGGGATATGATATAATAAAGATACAATAATAATAATCATTATTGATTTTGAAATGCGCTGCGGGAATAAAACAGCCGCGGCTGCGTATACTGATACGGAAAATGCTTTTCCGCGGTAAAATTAATATAAACAATAAACGGAGGACTGAAAATGGAACTCAAGGGCTCAAAGACCGAAAGCAATCTCCGCACGGCTTTTGCGGGCGAATCACAGGCGAGGAACAAGTATACCTATTATGCGTCAAAGGCTAAAAAGGAAGGCTATGTTCAGATAGCGAAGCTGTTTGAGGAGACCGCCGCAAACGAGCGCGAGCACGCAAAGATATGGTTCAAGCTGCTGGCGGGCGGCGAGGTGCCCTCGACCGAGGACAACCTGCTCGATGCCGCGGGCGGAGAGAGATACGAATGGACAGAGATGTATGCCTCATTTGCAAAGACCGCAAAGGAAGAGGGCTTTGACCGCATAGCGTATCTTTTCGAAGCTGTCGGAAAGATCGAAAAGGAGCACGAGGAGCGCTTCCGCCGCCTTCTCGATAACGTAAGGCATGAGGCTGTGTTTTCAAAGGACGGCGAGTGCATATGGCAGTGCTCAAACTGCGGGCATATCCACATCGGCAAAAAGGCGCCCGAGGTGTGCCCCGTCTGCGCCCACCCGCAGGCGTATTTTGAGATAAAAGCCGACAATTATTAAGCAAAAAGGTCGGTCGCGCCGTCGGCTTTTTCGGCTCGGATATGAACATCGAAGGTGTCGGAACCGTCAAGACTAAAGCAAAAAGGCTTTCGGGCATTTGCCCGAAAGCCTTTTTTTGCGGTTAATGAGCGCCGGCTTGTCTTACTGAGCTGCGTCAACGATTGCGGTGAATTTCTTCGCCACGAGCGACGCGCCGCCGATAAGACCGCCGTCAACGTCGGGCTTTGCAAGAAGCTCGGCGGCGTTGCCGTCGTTCATCGAGCCGCCGTACTGGATGGTGGTCGCTTCGGCAACGTCCTCGCCGTAAAGTCCGGCAACGACGCGGCGGATAACGGCGCAGGTCTCCTCCGCCTGATCGGGGGTGGCGGTGAGTCCGGTGCCGATAGCCCAAACGGGCTCATAGGCGATGATGATGCTCTTCATATCCTCGGCGGAAATTCCGGCAAGGTCAAGCTTTGTCTGCATTCCGACCACCTCATCGGTGATGCCGGCAAGTCTCTGCTCTTTGACTTCACCGAGGCAGAGGATGACCTTCATGCCTGCGGCAAGAGCAGCTTTGGTGCGGAGGTTGACTGTCTCGTCTGTTTCTGCGAAATACTGACGTCTTTCGCTGTGACCGACGATAACGTACTCAACGCCGATGGCGCGGAGCATATCGGCGGAAACCTCGCCGGTATATGCGCCCTTGGGGGCAAAGTGTACGTTCTCGGCGCCGATCTTGATGTTGGAGCCCTTTGCGGCTTCCATAGCGGCAGCGATGGTCACATAGGGAGCGCAGAAAACGATGTCGCAGTTATCCTTGCCCGCGACCATGGGCTTGATCTCATTGATAAACGCTGTCGCCTCGGCGGGGGTGAAGTTCATCTTCCAGTTGCCGGCGATAACGGTTCTTCTCTTTGCGGGATTCATTCTTTTATATCCTCTTTCTTATTCTTTGTCCTGCAGGCAGGCGATGCCGGGAAGCTCGAGACCCTCAAGGAACTCAAGCGATGCGCCGCCGCCGGTGGAGACGTGAGTCATCTTGTCGGCATAGCCGAGCTTTTCAACGGCAGGGGGCATGGTCTCGGAAACGGTCAGCTCGGAGCCGGGATACTTGCTATTCATCAGGGCGTCCACGTCGGCGGGATCGTTCTCGGCAACAGCCTTGGCGACTGCGTTGGTGCCGGATGCGAAGTGAGGCCACTCGGAAACGCCCATAGGACCGTTCCATACAACGGTGCCCGCGCCGACGAGGGACTTTGCAAACAGCTCCTGAGTCTTTTCGCCGATGTCAAGCCCCATCCAACCGTCGGGGATGGAGTCGGAGTAAATGCGCATATAGGTGGTGTTTTCGTCATACTCGCGACCGATGATGTTATCAACGGGGAGCAGGAAGTTGACCTTGCGCTCGCGTGCCTTGTCGATCATCTGGCGTGCGAGGTCGAGCTTGTCGTACTCGCAGATGGAGGTACCGACAGACTTGCCCTCTGCCTTGAAGAAGGTGTATGCCATACCGCCGCCGATGATGAGGGTGTCGCACTTTTCGATGAGGTTGTTGATAACGCCGATCTTGTCGGAGACCTTGGCGCCGCCGAGGATGGCGACGAAGGGACGGGCGGGATCCTCAAGAGCCTTGCCCATAACGGTGATTTCCTTCTGGATCAGGTAGCCGCAGACAGCGGGAAGTCCGCCGTACATCGCAACGCCGGCAGTGGAGGCGTGTGCGCGGTGAGCTGCGCCGAAGGCGTCGTTTACGAAGATCTCAGCCATAGAAGCAAGTTCTTTTGCAAATTCGGGGTCGTTCTTCTCCTCGCGGGGATCAAAACGGGTGTTCTCAAGCAGCAGAGCTTCGCCGGGCTTGAGGTCGGCAGCCATTTTGCGTGTCTCGGGACCGACGGTATCGGGGGCGAGCGGTACTTTCTGACCGAGCAGCTCGGTAAGTCTTGCCGCAACGGGAGCCAGTGTGTACTTGGGGTTGACCTGTCCCTTGGGCTTGCCCATGTGAGAGCAAAGGATCACGGCTGCACCGTGAGAGAGCAGATACTTGATGGTGGGGACAGCTTCGACGATCCTCTTGTCGGAGGTGATGACGCCGTCCTTGAGCGGGACGTTGAAGTCGCAGCGTACAAGAACCTTTTTGCCGGATACGTCGATATCCTCAATGGTTTTTTTATTGTAGGTCATTAAGAATTGAACCTGCCTTTCACAATTTTATACATTCTATAATATACCACAATTCGGCACGCTTTACAAGAGGAAAAATGAAAAAATACCGTTATAAGAGCAAAAAAGCGCCCCGAAAATTTAAAAAAGCAGCCGCGCGGCAGCTTTGCACCGCATGGCGTCGCCGTGCTACGCTCCCGTCGTGTGAGCCTCACGCGCAACGGCGCGTATTGCGTCGAGCGAGTCGAGCGCCGCGCCGTGCGTGGCGTCGCCGGGAGAGGCTGCTATCGCCTTGCCGTTCTTGGCATAGAGAGTCAGGCGGTATGTGCCGTCGGCGTCGTGCGTGAGCACGAATTTCGGACATTTTGGCGGCGGCACGTCTGCGGCGGTATCGGACGTGGTATCGTCCTCGTGCGCGGTGCGGTCTTCAAGCGGCGCGTCGCAGTTGAGACGCACCGAGGCTATGCCCTTACGGCATAGCGGAAGCGTCGAGTGCGCCCGCCCCTCAATGAGGGGCCTGCCCGAGCCGATATACAGCCCGAAGGTGTAATACCCGTCAAACGAGACGGATATCTCATACCGTCCGGTCATTCCGCGTCCTCCGCGGGGACGCTTATGTGTTTTTCCATCCAGTCGAGGATATATGCGTAGGTCTCGGTGCGGTCGGTCTCGTTGAGTATCTCGTGTCTGCCGCCGGGTATGAGCTTCAGCGTCAGGTCGGAAAGCCCTGCGGCTGTCAGGCGGGATGCGACCTCGCGCACGCCCTTTCCAAATCCGCCGACGGGATCCTCGTCGCCGCTTATCACGAGCACGGGCAGGTCGGTGGGGATCATTTTTGCCCATTCGTCGGAGCTCACCTCGTCGAGCATAGAGAAAAGCTCGCGGTATGCCGACGCGGTAAAGGTGAAGGTGCAGTATTTATCGGCGTTGTATTTTTTGACGATCTCCGTGTCGCGCGTCAGCCATGCGTTCAGGTCGCAGCCCTTGCCGCAGTGCTTGAGATAGCCCGAGAAAGCCATTTTTCTCAGCAGACCGCTGCGGTGCCGCGCTCCGCGCAGTGCGACTATAATATTTGCGAGCGTAATGGCAAGTCCCGTCGGCGCACCGCGCCCGGCGGTGCCCATTATGACGGCGGCATCCACGTCCTCGGCATATTTTGTAAGGAAGAGCCGCGCCACGAACGAGCCCATGCTGTGCCCGAGCAGTATCACCGGCGTGTCGGGAAATTTTTCGCTTATAATGCCGTTCATCGTGTGCAGATCGTCAACGAGGAACCAACGATCGCCGTCGTTCCCGCCGAAAAAGCCGAGGTCGCCGTCGCTTGCGGCGGTCGCGCCGTGTCCGAGGTGGCAGTTGCCCGCAAAGGCAATGCCCTGCGCCGCAAGATATGACGCAAAATCGGCGTATCTGCCGACATATTCGCACATTCCGTGCGAAAGCTGAACGACAGCGCGCACAGGCACCCCGTCGGCGGGTGCATAGATCTCATATGCGACGGCTGTTTTGCCGTCGGAGGAGGTAAAGGTCGAACGAAGCGGAGATATAGTGGGGTATGCTTCCGTGTTCTTCATTATATATCATTCCTTTCGGTTTTTTGTTCGTCGGTCAGTTTTGCCGCGAGTGCGAGCAGCGCCTCTTCGGTGTTGAGCGAGGGGTCGGCGGTCACGGCTTCAAGCAGCGCCGAGATCAGCTTTCCCATCTGCCTGCCCGTCGGGTAGCCCGCCGCGCGCAGCTTTGCACCGTCCACGGCAAGCGTGCGCAGCGTGACGGGACCGCCCTCCGCGGCTGTTTGCCGTGCGATCTCCGCGACCTCGGCGGCGTCGGTCTCACCGCGCGCTGCGGCTGCCGCTATCGCGGCGTCGGGATCGGCTGTTTCGCGCAGAAAACGGCGTACGGCGTACGGCTCTGCGGGCGGGAGCGTTTGCGCAGCGGCGGCATATGCGCGGCGGCGATCGGCGTTTGAAAGCCTGAGCCCACGCAGCACGGCTGCCGCGCGCTCGCTGTCGGCAAGCCCGGTGCGGCGCAGCATAGCGCCCATTCTCAGCGGTGCGTCGGTGGCAAGCCGGTCAACGGGGGCAAGATCCGATGCGTCAAACGTGATGCCCGGAAAAACGTATGCAAGCACGCCGCAGCTTTCCGCAGCGGCAAGATATCCCGAGGGCTCGGGCGCCAGCAGCAGCTTTTCCGTTTCGGCGGCTATCCGCTCAGCCGATATCAGCTCAAGGCGCGAGGCAAGCGCGGCAGCGGCGCCGAGCGTGCCGTCCTCGATAGTATATCCGAGCTGCGCCGCAAAGCGGAAGGCGCGCAGGATGCGCAGCGCATCCTCGGTAAAGCGGGTGCGTGCATCGCCGACGCAGCGTATCACGCCTGCGGCAAGATCCGCACGCCCGCCGAACGGATCGCATATGCCGCTTCGCGGCGAATATGCCATTGCGTTTACGGTAAAATCGCGGCGCGCGAGGTCGTCCTCGATGCGGGTCGTAAACTCAACGCGGTCGGGGTGTCTGCCGTCGGTGTATGCGCCGTCGATGCGGAATGCCGTGATCTCGACCGGCATACCGTCGGATATGACCGTTACGGTCCCGTGCTTTATACCGGTCGGTATCACGCGGTACCCGTGTCCGCGAAAAAGCTCCCCCATGGCCTCGGGCGGCAGCGGGGATGCAACGTCCCAGTCGTGAACGCGGCGCCCGGCAAGGCTGTCCCTTACCGCGCCGCCGACGATGTATGCCTCGGCTCCCGCCGATGCGAATATATCGAGCAAAGCCGCGACCGCGCGCGGCGGTGATACGGTATTCGTCTGCCTCACCCCGATCCTTTGCAAAAAACGGCGCCGGATAGTCTGTCCGGTGTGTTTTTCGGTGTTTTCTTTATCTATTATATCATATACGGGCAAATTTTGCACCATTGATTGAATATTTTTTTCTTATGCGGCAAAAAATACAGGTGTGAAGCCGACGGCTTCAGTACATTGATAGAACAAGGTAAGGAGCAAAAAATGAAGATCAAGAAATTCTCCCCGTCGGGCAAAAAGCCCGAAGAAAGGGATGGCGACGGAAAGAGCAAGCGCCGTAACGATCCCGAACGCGTCAACCGCACGGTCTATCTTACGGTAGCGACACTGCTCATCATACTTGCGGTCGCCGTAGCGCTCACATCGGCTGCAAACCGCGCGCGCCGCGGTGAGAGCGCCGAGACTACGGGAGACCCAGCGGTTGTCACCGATGAAACGACGCATCCCGTGACACGCGCGCCGGAGAGCACCGCAAAGCCGGACGACACGACCGAGCCGACGCCGGACAAGCCCGTGGCTGACGTTGTGCCGACATTTATTCTCCCCGTCAACGGTAAGCTCGGTGCGTCGCACGACCCGACGGCGCAGGTCTTTTCCGACACTATGAAGGATTGGCGCGTCCACCTCGGCATTGACATTCAGGGCAAGGTCGGCGATCCCGTTTATGCGGCTGCCGACGGCAAGATCACAAAGGTGTGGGACGATCCGCTTTACGGCAAGTCCGTTTCGATAGGACACACCGGCAAGGCGGTAACGGTCTACCAGAACCTCGGAGACACGCTCGGCGACGGCGTTGAGGTAGGTAAAGAGGTCAAGGCAGGTCAGATAATCGGCGCTGTCGACGACGGCGCAATGATAGAGCTTGCCGACGAGCCGCATATCCATTTCGAGGTCAGGATCGACGACGTGAAGGTGAACCCCATCGACTATCTCTCAAAAAGCGCGCTCAAAACACTCGAGGACGACACCGCCTTCGAGCACTGAGAACGTGAGAATAAAGCATCCCCGCCGCGCAATTGCGCGGCGGGGATATTTTCGGTCGCTTGCGGATATCGCAGGCGGCGTTATTTTATTTTCTTCTTATTAACGACCGCGCTTCCGAGCAGCGCGACGACCGCAACGGCAGCGTAGGCAACGGAGGAACCGCAGCCCTTCTTCTCATCGGCGGGCTTTGAGGTCTCGGGAGCCTTGGTGTCGGCAGTTTTAGTCTCGGGAGCCTTGGTCTCCGGAGCCTTGGTCTCGGGGGCTTTCGTCTCGGGAGCCTTGGTCTCGGTCGCCTTTGTGGTCTCGGCTTTCTTCAGTCTTGCAGCAATGGCAGAGACGTAAGCGTCAACGGTGGGCTTTCCGACATCGGTAATGGCGACCATGAATACCTGGTCAACACCGTTGTTCGCACCCTGATCGCCGACGTAAAGCACGTCGTTGGCGATGTTCATACCGACGATGGAATTCGCGGGCAGGACGCTGAAAGCGTCGCAGGTGACATCGATGGTCGAATCGTCAAACTTGAGGGTCGTGATGAGCTGGAGGGTCGTCTTTTCGTAAACGCAGATGCAGGTGGGGCCGGACTGGCTCGAAACGAGCAGGTAGTTCTCCCAGATGCGGACGGCATAGCCCTTGTTCTGCTTGAGAGTGTTGAGCACCTTTTTGCCGTTGTCGGAGAGGACCATAACGCCCTGGTCTTTCTTGCCGGTGTAGCCGAGGTAGATGGTGCCGTCCTCGTCAACGTCAAGGTAGTTGCCCTCGGTGGCGTTGTAGGGAGCGCCCTGGAGGTCTATTCTGCCGTTATCGCCGAAGGATGTGTCGGCAACGGGGTTGGCGGGATCGGTGACATCGAATCTGTAAAGATAGTCGACATCGTAGTTGACGACTATGTACATATAATACTTACCGGCGATCTCGCGCACGGCAACACCGTTGATACCGGTCTTTACGCTGTCGCTCGTTTCGACAAATACCTTGCGGGAGACTTCCTTGAGCCAACCGTCGGCGCCCTTTTCATCGTATTTTACGACGGCAAAGGAGGCAAACGATTTGTTGGTGCGGCTTGCAAGACCGACGTAGAGATATCCGCGGTCGTCGCAGGCAAGTCCCTTCGGGTAGGAAATGGAGGTGCCGTCGGCTTCGGTGTGGACGTATGTGCCGGCGAGCTTGCCGGTCTTGCCGTCAAACATTTCGACAGCCGAGGTTCCGCCGGGGTTGAGGTAACCGCCGAAAACATATGCGCCGTCAGGGGAAACGGTAAAACCGCGCATTACCTGCTGACCGTGACCGAGCATTCCGCCGGTGTCGGATTCGGCAAAGTTGATGCCCATTGACGTCTGGTTGAAGATGTTGAATTTGAGGTTGTTCCATACATCACCCGACACGGCGGCAGATGCCGCGATGCAGAGCGGCGAGATGAGCATGAGGCAAACAAGAGCACCGGCAAAGATTCTTTTTTTCATAGCTGAAGATTCTCCTTTTTGTTTTCGTTGTTTGATTTATGCAGACCTCCGCGCCGTCTGCCCGCGAAGGCAAGTTGGGAACGTGTGGGATGTGGAGCGCGATATGTCAGGGGGTGAGTCTGTCGGGACCGCGGAAGATGAATTCGGCTTCCTTGATCGAAATGCCGAGGAAGAGCATGGTGAGACGGTCGACGCCGACGCCGAAGCCTCCGTGAGGAGGGCAGCCGTAGCGGAAGAATTCGGTGTAGAACTTAACGTCCTCGCCGAGTCCCTTTTCCGCGGCGTTGGCGCAAAGCTCGGCATAGCGATGCTCACGCTGCGCGCCGGAGGTGATCTCCACGCCGCGCCAGATGAGGTCGTAGCCCTGCGGCACGCCGTCCTTGCGCATATGGTAGAAGGGGCGCTTGTCGGCGGCAAAGTCGGTGACAAATAGGAACTCGTGGCCGAACATTTCCTTTGCAAGCTTATATGTCATGCGCTCGGCGTCGGTGGTGAGGTCGCCCTTTTCGGATTCGGGCGCGGTGTAGCCGTAGCGCGCCTCAAGCTCGCGGTAAATATCCGCAACGCTCATTACGGGGAAAGGCTTCGTCGGCACAACGGTATCAAGACCGTAGAGACGCTTGATATCGTCGGCGTATTTCGGTACGACCTTTTCCATCATATCGGTTATCATGTCCTCCTCGAACTTCATAACATCGCGGAAGGAGTCGATATACGAAAATTCAAGGTCAAGTCCCGTAAATTCGGTGGCGTGCTTGCTCGTGTGCGATTTTTCGGCACGGAATACCGGCGCGACCTCAAAAACGCGCTCAAAGCCCGCAGCCATTGCCATCTGCTTATAGAACTGAGGCGACTGGGCAAGGTATGCGTCGCGGTCAAAATAGTTGAGCTTGAACACCTCGGAGCCGCTCTCACTCGCCGCGCCTATGATCTTGGGCGAGTGGAACTCAAGAAAGTGATGATCGAGCAGGAACTGACGCATTGCGGCGACCATGTCTGTCTGAAGCTTGAATATGAGGGTGTTGCGCTCGGTGCGCAGATCGACCCAGCGGTAATCAAGGCGCGAGTCTATTGCCGAGTCGGGCTTGATGGGCAGCGCATCGGCTATGGATTCGATGCGTATGTCGGAGGGAAGGATCTCGATGCCGCCGAGCTTTACATAATCGTTTGCGACAGCCTCGCCCTCAATGGTCACTACCGAGTCGATGGTGAGCTTATCGACGACGGCGTACATCTCCGCGCTTTTTTCCTTTTCAAGCGTTACCTGGATCTTGCCGCTGATATCGCGTATGACCAGAAACGCCATTGTGCGTTTGTTGCGCAGATTTTCGACAAAGCCCTGTATCTTTACCGTGCTGCCGGGCTTCACCTCTGCGATATAGGTGCGTTCCATTTTAAAATACCGTGCCTTTCCGTGGCTGACCGCCTTGCGGCGGTCGGCAGGCGGAGCCTTGATGCGGCTTCGCACAGCCTGCCAATGAACTGTTAATATAATATACAATATTGTAACACACAAGCGGGCGGGTGTCAACCCCCGCAGGTGCTTTTTGACAGGAGAACGTCAGAGTATCGTTCTCTCAAGGAACTCAAGCGTACCGGCTCCGCCGTCAAGACGGACGCGGCAGCCCATGGGCAGCACGCCGTGGCGCGTACCGTGACCGATATCGTTGGTGTAGGCTACGGGTATACCGTACCGCTCACCGATAAGAGCTAGCAGCGCCACAAGCTCCTCCGGCGGAGTGCCGGCGTTATTGTAGCAGCCGAAAATGAATCCCCTGACCCTGCGCATGAACGGGTGCTGCCATATCGCGGCAAGATATTCGCTCACCGCGTCCGGCTTTGAGAACCTTTCATGATCCTCGATGAACAGAATATAATCGGCATTCGGATCGAACGAAAAATACGGACTGCCGAACATCATGGCAAAATTGCGCGAGTAACCGCCGATGAGCACGCCCTCGCCGACGCCCGCACGAATGCTCTGCCATCCCGAGTCGGTGTCAAATAAACGGTGCTCGCCGCTCATGAAATTCTCGCAGAACTGCGTGTAGTTGTAATATCTGAGGTCGTTGAATATCCCGGGCGTCTGACCGTAGTAGGTCACGAGCCCCGTCATTGCGGTGATGGCAGAGAGAATGGTCGTTCCGTCGCTGTAGCTTGAATATATCTTCGGGTTCTTTTTTATGGTATCGTAATCAAGCAGCGGAGGCAGCGCGGGCGAGCCCTCCCCGCCGCCGAAAAAGACCATTTTCACCTCGGGGTCGGCTGCAAGCTCGTTTATGTCCGCTGCGCGGTCCTCGTCCGAGGCAAGAAAGCCCCACGAATCCGAAAACAGATTCTTTGCGAATTTTACCCGGTAGCCGAGCTTGCCGAGAACGAATGCGGTGCGCTCGTAGGACTCTGGCTTTGCTATGCTGCTCGGTGAGGCGATGCCTATCGTGTCGCCGGGCTTTATTCTCTGCGGCAGTATTTTCTCTTTCATGACTACATCCTTTTCTGATCTGACCGGCTGTGCCGGTTTTTTAATATGATACCACATCGCGCCTGCCGAATCAAGCACCGCGCGCGATTTTGTTTGCCGAAAGCCCGCTGCGGGGGACAAGGAGGGATAAAAAATTCACAATGTGCTCTTGAAATAGTGTTCACCTTATGGTATAATAACACATTATCAGAAACTCGGGCTTAAAATATAGGACATCCGGTCGAAAGGAATACTCTGAAATGGAATGGCTGAGATCCACGCTTGAATATCTGCGTGGGGCAAATTTCGCCGCCACTGCGTTCCGCCTTTTTATGGCGATGCTTTTCGGCGGTATAATCGGACTTGAGAGGGGGCGCCGCCGCCGTCCGGCGGGCTTCCGCACACATATACTTGTCTGCATGGGCGCGGCTCTTGCAATGTGCATAAGCCAATATATCGCGGTAACGCTCGGGCAAACGACCGACATCTCGCGTCTCGGCGCGCAGGTGATAAACGGTATCGGCTTTCTCGGCGCCGGGACGATCGTCGTCACCGGCAGGCAGCAGGTAAAGGGGCTTACCACCGCCGCGGGTCTTTGGGCATCCGCCTGCATGGGGCTTGCCATCGGCGCGGGCTATTACGAGTGCGCGGTCATTGCGTGCATCACGATCTTTCTCACGATCACGGCGCTCAACAATGTCGAAAAGCTGCTTACCTCCCGCACCCGCAATATGAACATAAACGTAACGCTCGGAGCCGTCAGCTCTCTTCCCGGGCTGCTTGACACGCTGCGCGGCATGAACATAAAGATATTTGACGTTGAGATCACCAATGTGCGCGACCTCAGAGTGGCATCCCCCAGCGTCATAATCGAAATGAAACTGCCGAAATGCCGTCCGCACGCGGAAGTTATAACCGCAATAGCCGCCATAGACGGTGTGCTTGCGGTCGAAGAACCTTAAAGGAGGGCAAAACTGACATGACCGAATTCATACAGACCATAAAAGGCGTCGGGCTTGCCGGCGTCGTGGTAAGAATGTTTCTCGCCGTGCTTTGCGGCGGCATAATAGGACTTGAACGCGAGAGCAAGCGCCGCTCGGCTGGCTTCCGCACTCACACTCTCATCTGCATCGGTGCGACTCTCACAACGCTCACGAGCCAGTATCTCATGGGTCTCGGTCTCACCACCGACCCCGCTCGTCTCGGCGCTCAGGTCATAGCCGGCATGGGCTTTATCGGCGCGGGAGCTATAATCGTGACCTCACGCCGTCAGGTAAAGGGTCTTACCACCGCTGCGGGTCTCTGGACCTCGGCGATAATTGGGCTTGCCATAGGCACGGGATATTACGAGGCTGCGCTCATCACCGTGGCTCTTGTCATCTTCTCCGAGGTGGTCCTCTCAAAGCTTGAATACTTCATTATTTCGACTGCGCGTTCCATGAACATATACGTCGAATTCACCGATGTCGACAACCTCAACGACATTGTCGAGGAGGTCAAAAAGCACAATATGTCCATCGTTGACGTTGAGATCACCAAGTCGCGTCCGTCCGAGGGAATGCGCATGAGCGCCATTCTTGCGCTCCAGTTCAAAAAGAAGATGGCTCACGAAAACGTTATGGCTTTCATCTCCGAGATACCGGGTGTCACCTCCGTCGAAGAGCTTTGATCTATACTCGGGCGGCGTTCGAGCATATCCCGAACCGCATACCCCGACGGTAGGCGGGGAACAAAGTCAGATCGGTACCCCAAAAACTCATCCTCCGCTGCTTTACAAAACATCGGAAGGCCTTGCTTTCGCAAAGCCTTCCGATGTTTTGTTTTATTGATTATAGGTTTGTAAGTCCGTGTTCATTGGCGTGTGCCGGTATGAGCATGGGCATTATTTTTTCTGCTGGCGGCACCATATCGCCATTACGAGCTTATGCGGCAAAAGCTTTGTCAGGCGCACCTGGGCGCGGATAGCCGCGCCGCACACCGACACGTCCTTGCCGTGTGCCATATCGCGCATGGCGCGTGCCACGACCTGTTCGGCGGTATAATACCGGTTGTAGTACGTGATCGTATCATCGCGCACGGCGGTGTCAAAGAATTCGGTCTTTACCCATCCGGGGCATACCGCCATCGCGCGTATGCCGCGCCCGCATTTTTTCAGCTCCACGTTCAGCGCTCTTGTAAAACTGAGCACGAACGCCTTTGTCGCACCGTAAACATTTATATACGGCACGGGCTGGAATGCCGAGAGCGAGCCGAGCTCAAATATCTCTGCGCCCTTGTGCATATAGGGCAGCGAATGATATGTCATTGCGACGAGAGCCTTTTCGTTGAGGTCGATCATGGCAAGCTGACGGTCGAGCTCCATCTTCTCAAACGTGCCGAATATACCGAATCCCGCGGCGTTCACAAGCACGCGCACATCCGGCTTTTCCGCTTCGAGCAGCGCGGCGTATTCGTCTGTCCCCATGCTGCCGGAAAGATCGAGCGGTATCGCCCGTGCGTGTGTCTTCAGCTCTGAGGCAAGCGCCTCAAGGCGCTCGCGGCGGCGTGCGATCAGCCATATCTCGTCAAGCTCACCGCGGTATTTTTCCTCTATCCTGCGCGCGAACTCGCGCCCCATGCCAGACGACGCGCCGGTTATTACGGCGATCTTCTTTGATCTCTCCATCTCGGTCCCCATCCTTTCAGATCACGGCATAATCGGGAATGCCGTCTCGGTACTCCGGGTATGCCTCGCCCTTTATGAGCGGAAGCAGGTAGCGGCAGCATTCGTCGGTCACGTCGTCGCCTGCGGCGTTTATGAACTCCGCGGGCACGCTCTTTATTTTGTTGGCGATCTCCGACACATCCGAGTGCGATATCTCAAAGGCGTAATGTCCGTTCTCCTCGGTGCGGAGTATTGTCATCATCTCTCTGCTCACGCCCTCGCGTGCGGCTGCCACGGCAGCCCTGCCGACCGCGACCGATTCGGTGAGGTCCTGCGCCGAGGCGATATGCCCCGCGCATCTCTGCGGCAGATTCAGCTCGACCGAGCGGACCTTGCAGCCTATCTCGGCGCGCACGGCAAGCTCAAGCGCCTTGCCGGTGCCGGAGAGCTGCTTGTGACCGAAAACGTCGGTCGTTCCGACGTCCACGCCCTCGCAGACGTATCTGCCGTCGGCAAAGCGGATGCCCTCGGATACCGCAACGACCACGCCTGGGTGCACGGCAAGTCTTTCGCGCAGGCGGGCAAAGAAGGCGTCGAGGTCAAACGGGTGCTCGGGCAGATAAACAAGGTCGGGAGAGATGCCGTTTACGGCGCGTCCGATCGCAGAGGCGGCAGTGAGCCAGCCCGCGTCGCGTCCCATTATCTCAACTATGGTGACTGCGGGGAGGGTGTATACCGAGCAGTCGCGTATGATCTCCTGCATGGTGACGGCAATGTATTTCGCCGCCGAGCCGAAGCCGGGGGTGTGGTCGGTCACTACAAGGTCGTTGTCAATGGTCTTGGGAACGCCCATTATACGCATTTCGTAATCGTGCGTGCGGGTGTACTCCGAAAGCTTGGCGGCGGTGTCCATCGAATCGTTGCCGCCGATGTAGAAAAAGTAGCGGATGTCGTATTTTCTGAATATGGCAAGCAGCTTTTCGTACACTGCGGGGTCGTCACCGTGGCGCGGGAGTTTTTTGCGGCAGGAGCCGAGCGCTGCGGCGGGGGTGTGCTCAAGGCGTCGCAGCTTTTCGTCGGTGTCGAACAGCGCGCCGAGGTCAACGAGACGCTCCTCGAGAAGTCCCTCAACACCGTTCCTCATGCCGTATATTTTGCCGACGGTCCCGGCTGAAATGCCGTCAAGTCCGCCGCGAATGACCCCGGCAAGTGTCGCGTTTATCGCGGCTGTGGGGCCTCCCGACTGGCCGACGACGATATTTCCGTGAAGCTCTTTCATTTTAATACCTTTCCTGCCCGTCCTGATGCCGGGCTTTGTTTCTGCTTTTATTTTACCCTATTGAGGCGGTGTTGTCAATAGGCTCGGAATATAGTTTATATCAGATTTATAAGTTCGGTTCCCTCGCCGAGTTAAGACGCGCGCAGCGCGTCTTAACCTGAGTGAACAGCGATCCCTATATATAGTTTATATCGGATTTATAAGTTCGGTTTCCTCGCCGGGGTGTCGATTCATATCGTACTATACGTTCGTAGCCGTAGGGGAGGGTGAGCCGGGCAGAGCCCCGGACGGAGTCCGAGGTCGCTCCTCCCGCGATCGGGATCTATGCCGGCTCCGACGGCGGCTTATCGGATCCTGTTTTCCGTCGGCGCTCTCTCGCATTTCGCCGCGACCTGTTCTGTCGAAATACGGAGATGCGAAAAAATTTTACCCGACGTTAAAAAAATATTGACCGTAAGGGGTTCATATGATATAATACATTCAACCGGGCGGCGGTGAGACGATCCGCTGCCTGCGATAACAAACATCAAGGAGGACACACTCATGTTCTGCAAAAATTGCGGTACACAGCTTCAGGACGGTGCGGCTTTCTGCCCCAACTGCGGCGCTCCCGTTGCAAGCGAAGGCACTCAGAATGCCGAAACTCAGCAGGCTCAGCCTCAGCCCCAGCCCCAGCCCGCCCCCCAGAATGCTGCGCGTAAATCCAAGCTTGCCGCAGGTCTTCTCGGCATATTCCTCGGCGGTCTCGGCGTGCACAACTTCTATCTCGGCTTCACAAAGCGCGCGCTCATTCAGCTTCTGGTCTCTCTTCTGACCTGCGGCTTCGGCGCCGTTCCCATGGAGATCTGGGGTCTTATCGAGGGAATATTCTATCTCACCGGTAAGGAAGGCTACACTGCCGACGCAAACGGTGTTCCGCTCGGCGACTGATAAACGCTGATCTGTCACTCATCGCAACCGTTCCGATAAGAACAAAAGCTCTCCGCCGCGCTGGCAAAAGTCAGCGCGGCGGAGAGCTTTTTGCGTAATATCCGCGGTCTCCGCAGTCATCCGCAGATGTCTGCGGCTGTGCCGATACCGTTTTTTTCGGTCTCTTCGGGATGTGTCTGCGTGACTTCCGCGGCGGCAAAGCACACAAGGCTTATCACTGCGGCGGCGAGCAGGACTATCCCTCCCGCGCTCAGCTTTTCGTTGGCGAGCATAACGGAAACGACCGCGACGGGCACGCAGGAGAGCGCAAACGAAAGACGGCGGTATCCCATGCCCGAGATCGCGAAAGCGAGCACCGCGACACCGAAGAACATAATGCATACGCCCATGTAGGTACCGAGCTGCCCGCCCTCGACCGAGGCGTAGAATGTCGGACCGACACCGGCTCTGCCGAGCGAGTTGGTGTAATCCTCGGAAAGCAGACGCGCAGCCGAGCCGCCCTCGGAGTGAAGAACGGAGTATATCCTATCCACGGCTCCCCGTATCGGGCGCACGGCATCGGAAAGCGTAAGACCGTATTTTTGAAGCGCTGCGGAAGTATCGGCGCATGAGGCGACGCGCCCCGCAAGCACCGCAACATATGCCGCAAAGCCTGCACCGAAGAGTCCGACGACTCCGCCGCTCGCCGCGCAGGCGAGACGCGTTGAGCCTTTTCTGTCGCAGTATGCGGCATATGCCACGGCTCCGCCGAGGTGTGCCGCGGTAAAGAGGATGACGCCTGTCGGATATTTCGGCAGCATACGGCAGGTGAGAAGATAAAGCTCGAAGGTGAGCGTGAGCGACGCGGTGAGCACTGCGAGCCACGGCAGCCGCCTGAGTATTATTCCGGTCGCCGCCGAGAAGATCAGCAAAAGCATTATGCTGATGTATGAGCGGTATGCGGCGGTGTCGAACACCTTCATTACCTTGTCCTTCAGTGTCAGCGGCTCGCCCTTGGGGTTGTCCGCCTTGATTATGCCCGTCAGAAGGTAGATCGCTATCAAAACGACAAGGAATATCGCTATCCCGTCGGTAAAGCTTTTGAATCCTGAACTCATTTTGTCTCCCTTATGCCTTTCGGTTATTTTACGGCAATGCGGCGGCATTCGCCGGGCAGCGGCGTGCCTGTCGAATACGCGCGTATGACCGCATCGACGTTCTGCGGCGTTTCGACGGTGAATATGAAATGCTGACCGCGCACGCCGTACTCGGCAAGCGCCTTCTGCCTGTCCGACATGGACGTCGGCAGGCTGTTGACTATCAGTGAGCGGTGCCGCCATTCACGCAGCACGGGAAAGCGTGCTCCGCGGCGGTCTGTGAGTTGATTTTTGCCCGCGGTGCAGGCGCGGCAGCCGCCGCATTCCTTGCCGGCGCATTTTTCGGTCACCATAAGCGGTATCCTGCCGTACACTACGGCAAGCGACTGCCCGCCTATGTCGCGCAGACGCGGCAGCGTCAGCTCGGGCGAGAGGATGAAGTCGCGAAAGCCCAGCCCCTCGATCGCCGCCGCGCTCTCGCGGTTGCAGATATTGAGCCTGAAGTCGCCGTGCGGTATCATTCCCGCCTCGCGCGCAAGGCCGAGGTGCCCGATATTCCCGATAAGCAGGTCGCGTATGCCCCTCCCCGCTGCTTTTTCAAGGCTGCGGCGTATCTCCGGCAGATCGGAATCGTATATCACGGGCGGCAGCGCCGCGCCGATGAAGCACTCGCCGTCCGCGCCTGGAGCGACGTCCGCGGCAGCGGCGAGCGGCAGATAACAGATATCAAAATATTTCCGCGCTGCGGGAGTGAGCTGAGCGACGCTGTGCATATATGCCGTGCGGCGCTTCACAGGTTTATTATGCGGCTTTACCGGCAGATATTCATCGGCTTTGTGCGCACGCGATGGAACGGCAACGGCGGGAAGGCCACGCTTCGTTTCATACGGCACGGTGCGCCCGGCAGAGCGGCGCTTGTCGGCTTCGGTGCGCGTGCCGAGCATTGCGTGAGAGATGTTCCCGGTAAAATACGCATCGGTAAAGCCCGAGCGCGAAAATATCTCCGCAAGATATCCGATCTCCTCGGGCGTCGCCGCACGGTGCCCGTCGAGCAGACGGCGGTAGACCGCCGTCACGGGACCTACATAGTCGGGTCCCTTCATTCGCCCTTCTATTTTCAACGACGCAACGTGCGCGTCGATAAGCTCGGGGATATGCCCCGCAAGGCAGTTATCCTTCAGCGATAGCGGATATTTGCCGCCGTTGTACGGAAGGCGGCAGGGCTGTGCGCATTCGCCGCGGTTGCCCGAGCGTCCACCGACCATTGACGAAAACAGGCACTGCCCCGAGTGACATACGCAGAGCGCACCGTGAATGAACACCTCGGCCTCTATGGGCGAGGTGCGTGTGAACCCGGCAATGTCGGCAAAGCTCATTTCGCGCGCCAGCACCATGCGCTCGAAACCGAGCGAGGCAAGCTCCTTGGCACAGCCGACCGAATGCCCCGACATCTGCGTGGATGCGTGAAGAGGCAGATCGGGAAACGTCCGCCGCAGAGCCGCGGCGCCGCCGATGTCGGCGACTATCAGCGCGTCAACACCGGCAAGATATGCCGTCTCGGCGGCGGCAAGATAATCTCGCAGCTCGCGGTCGTATATCAGCGTGTTGAGCGTCAGATACACGCGCACACCGCGCCCGTGGCAGAATTCGACCGCGCGGCGCAGCTCGGTATCCGAAAAGTTTCGCGCTCCCGCACGCGCATTGAAGCCGGAGGCGCCGAAATACACCGCGTCGGCTCCGCCCTCTACAGCCGCGCGCAACGCCTCGGGCGATCCCGCGGGAGCCAGAAGCTCGGGGAGCCGACCGTCACGGGTCATCTTGATATGTCTCCCGAGCCGTCTGTGCCGCCGTCCGTCGGCATATCGCCGTCGTCCTTGATATCGGCTTCGCCGGCAGCTTTGCCGGCGGCATCTGCCTTTGCCGCCTGTGTGCGGCGTTCGATGTATGCGCGCAGAAGCTCGTTTTCACGTTCGAGGCGTGAGAATTTCCCGTCGCCGCCGTAAAGCTCGTTTTCAAGCTCGCGCACGCGCTGCTGCGCCTTTCTTTTTTCGGAATATGCGTCAAGGGCGCAAAGGATTATCGCCTCGTTGCGCGGCAGGTTTCGGTTGCGGGCGCAGACGTCGCGTATGCCGCGGTCAAGCGCGCCGACGATCTCCTCTACCTCTGCGGGCGTGTTGTCCGAGCGTACGTTCATCTCGTACCCCGCCACCGTAACGGTATATCTTTGCTTCAGCGCCATGTATTTCACCGTACCTTTCCCGATATGTGCCCGACCGCGCACTTTTTTTGCGGCGCGGGTTGATTATACGGGCGGAATATTGTATAATATGAAGCGGCGTGCCGGCGTGAGCCGGTGCGGTCCGTATTCGATCATACATAATTATTATACAATAAAAAGCTGCGGGAATAAAGTACCGTATGCAAAAAAACACGCTTTTTTTGTAAAAAAAGCGCGTGGGAAGGGGGCGCTCCGGAATGGAGAGCAAGCGTTTTTCAAAAAACGATTCGGGATTCGTCTGTGCGCACTGCGGCAAAAAGGTCGAGCCGCTCGGCTATACCTCACGCAACCACTGCCCGTTCTGCCTGTGGTCGCTGCACGTTGATGAAAATCCGGGCGACCGCGCCTGCGAATGCGGCGGCGAAATGGAGCCGATATACGCCGAGCCCGATGCGCGGCGTGGCTATATCATCACTCACCGCTGCGTGAAGTGCGGTGCGATAAAACGCTGCCGCACGGCGCATGAGGCAAAGGTGCAGCCGGACGATCTTGAGCTCATCATCGCGCTCACCGCCAAAAGCGGCGTATCAGGCAACAATATAAAATAAAGGGAAGGAAATTTTCACAATGGCACTTATAACGGTAAACTTTCGCTCGACGGTGCTTTCGCAGGAGACGGCTGTGAACATCGTTTTGCCCGAGGGCTGCGCCGAGGAGGATATCCCGACTGTATATCTTCTTCACGGAATGCACGGCGACCACACGTCGTGGTGCCGCAAGTCGAATATCGAGAGATATGCTGCCGAGCGGCGTCTGGCAATAGTCATGCCCGACGGCGAAAACGGCTTTTATACCGATATGAAGTACGGCAAAAAGCATTATACGTTCGTCTCAGAGGAGCTGGTAAACTACACCCGCAAGGTCTTTCGCCTCAGCCGCCGCCGCGAGCGCACATTTGTCGCGGGGCTTTCGATGGGCGGCTACGGAGCGTTCAGACTGGCGCTCACAAAGCCGGAGCAGTACTCCGCAGCGGCGTCGCTCTCCGGCTGCCTTGACATAATCGCGCGCCTTGACGACTGCCCGTGGAAAAACGAGGCGACCGCAATATGGGGCGAGGATTTCGCATCATCCGCACGCGGCACCGACAGTGACCTTATGTATCTGCTCGACCGATACCGCGAGCATCCCGACGCGCAACGTCCGCGCCTCTTTGCGGCATGCGGAACCGAGGATATGCTTTATAGCTCGAACATCGACTTCTGTCGCAGGATCGAGGGCTGCGGGTTCGATTTCAGGTTCACCGAGTCGGCGGGAAGCCACAGTTGGAAGTTTTGGGAGGACAATATCGTCCCGGCGCTTGATTTCTTCCTTGAGAAAAAGCTGAAATAACTGTTCTGTCATACGGAAACGGGCTGACGCATTTGTGCGTCAGCCCATGCCGTATATCACGACGCGGTGCGGTCTTTGCCGCAGTCGATCCCGTGTTATCCTATTATCTCGCCCTTTTCGTTGAAGAGGGGGAGCTTTTCGAGGTAAATGAGATCGTCGCGGCTCTGCGCGTCGCCCTCGGCGAGAATCGCCATGCGCCCGCAGATGTTGCCGCCTGCCTCGGTGACGAGCTTTTCGAGCGCGTGGAGAGAGCCGCCTGTCGATATAACGTCGTCAACTATGAGTATGCGCTTGCCTTTCATGAGCTCCGCGTCGGCGGTGTCGAGGCAGAGCTTTTGGGCGTGAGCGGTGGATATCGAATGATCCTCGACCTCAAGTACGCCGGTCATATAGAGCTTCGGGCCCTTGCGGGCGACGAAATATCTCTGATTGCCCGCAAGACGCGCCATCTCGTGCGCGAGCGGAATGCCCTTTGCCTCGGCGGTGATTATGTAATCGTATTCGGGAGCGCGGTCAAGCAGCGCTTTTGCGCAGGCTGTGGTAAGCTCGGGGTCTCCGAATATGATGAAAGCGCCGATATAGACGTGTTCGTTGAGCGGGCAGAGCGGAAGCGCGCGGTCAAGTCCCGCGATCTTCATTTTGTAATACTGCTGCATTGCCAGTGTCCTCCGGTTTTTCACTGCGTGCGGCGTGCCGCGCGCATGTGTTTTTTTAACAAAGATTATTATACCGCAAAACGGGCAAATAGTCAAGAAAATATCAATTATCGTGCGCGAATATTCGTCCGCACGGTAAACATGGGCGCGAACGCGGCAAAATCGGGATAAAATGCGGAAATTTTTTATTTTTCACTTGACAAAACAGGCGGATATATATTATAATATACGGTGTTATTGTGTGTCGGTGTATTGCCGGCAGTATCCGATCAAAGCTTCCGGATAATACATTCGAGGGAGGTGCAAGAAATGCTCAGAACTTATCAGCCCAAAAAGCGTCAGCGTCAGAAGGAGCACGGCTTCAGAAAGAGAATGAGAACGCTGAACGGAAGACACGTACTGAAGAGAAGACGCGCCAAAGGCAGAAAACAACTGTCCTATTGATTTGATCTTTCAGAATCAGCAGAATACCGGGATTCTCTCCGGATCCGGCGACCGATATTTGCCTTACGCTGTCGGTCGCTGTTTTTTTAAGGATTTTTTCGGGAACGGATCCGCCGCGGGAAGGAAGCACCCGCGCGGATATACTGCGTCACAAAACGGCAAAGAAGAACGGGAAGAGGGTAAGGATGAAAAACGCGGCGATCTGTGAAAATCACCTGTACCAGAAGGCATACCGCAAGGGCAAGCGCGCCGTCGGCAGATATGCGGCGGTGTATGTTCTGCGCGATTATGCCGCGGCAAGGATCGCAAAAGCCGACCCGCGCCGCGGGCTGCGCAACCGCGTGGGGCTCACCGTGGGCAAAAAGCTCGGGGGAGCCGTCGAGCGCAACCGCGCAAAACGCCTGATGCGTGAGGCTTACCGCCTTATCGACCGCGAGGGCGGTCTGCAATACGGCAATCTTGTCGTTATCGCCGCACGCACCGCCATCGTAACGGCGTCGTGCAGAGAGGTCGTTGAGGATATGCGCCGCTCATTTGCGGCGGCGGGGCTTCTCGGCGGCAAAACACACGGTAAACAGAAAAACGACCGGGCAGATGCCCGCGTCAAAGACCGGACCGACGGGACCGGAGAGCCGGGCAGTGAAGCATGAAATATGTCTGCATATGGCTCATAAAGTTCTATCGGCGCTTTATCTCACCGCTGAAACGGAAACCGTGCTGTAGGTTCACACCTACATGCTCAGCCTACGCCCTTGAGGCGTTTCGAAAACGCGGCTTTTTTGTGGGGCTCATACTCACCGTGTGGCGGGTGCTCAGATGCAATCCCTTTTGCAGGGGCGGCTATGACCCGGTGCCCGAGAGGGGGCTCACAAACAGAAAACGGAATATTGAACCGGCGGGGGGACTGTCGCGGCTCGACGTGTCGGGCGACGACGAAACAACATCGGATACCGAAAAAGAAAATTAACGAGAGGCATCACAAAACAGAATGAATTTCATTGACAAATTACTTTGTTGGATCGGTCAATTTCTCGGTTGGCTCGATAAGACCACAGGCAGCTATACACTGGCGCTCTTTATTTTCGCCTTTGTCGTAGAGCTTCTCTTGCTGCCTATCGCAATAAAACAGCAGAAAACTTCAATAAAGCAGGCACGTCTGCGCCCGAAGGAAATGGCTATCCGCAAAAAATATGCGGGACGCAATGACCAGGCGACGCAGCAGAAGGTCGCGCAGGAGATACAGGAGATGTACCAGAAGGAGAACTTCAATCCTCTTTCCGGCTGCCTCCCGCTGCTTCTTCAGATGCCTGTCATACTGGCGCTCTATCAGATCGTTATAAACCCGCTGCACTACGTTATGGGCGTCGGCAGCGAGGCTATAAAGGCACTTCAGGCATTCGTCACCGCCGCCGTTGATGCGGGCGGGCTCGGTATGACGATAGGCAGATCGAACGGTACCATCGTCCTTATCGACGCAATGCGCGACAACTGGGCGGCGATACAGTCGAAATTCGTCGCGTTTGTTGAGGGCGGCGGGTACGAAATGCCCGTCGGCACCACCGCGACCTCCGCGCTCGGCGAGCTTGAAGGCGCCGTGAGCCGCGGACTGCCCGATTTCAGCCTTTTCGGCATCAACCTCGGTGAAATACCCGACATCAAAAAGCCGAGCTGGCTGTGGCTCGTGCCGGTGCTCACCTTTGTCGTTTACTTCTTCAGCATGAGGCTGACGCGCAAATTCTCATATCAGCCCTCGAACGGTCAGACCGAAAAGCAGACAGGCTGCACCAACACCTTTATGGATATCACCATGCCGCTCATGTCTGTTTATTTCACCTTTGTCGTTCCCGCTTCCATCGGCGTTTACTGGATATTCAAGAGCATTCTCGGCACCGTGAAGCAGTTCATACTCAGCCGTGTTATGCCGATGCCGACATTCACCGAGGAAGATTACAAGGCAGCCGAACGGGAATACGCCGGAAAGCCCGCCTCAAAGGAGAAGCGCAAGCTCGACCTTGACGCAAACCGCGGCAATCCCAAGTCGCTCTTCCATATCGACGATGAGGATTATACCCCGCCCTCCGACGACGACACCTTTGACACCGAAAAGCGCATAGCAGCCGAAAAGACGGGCGCCATCGAGACAGCCCCGCTCAAGGAAGACAAGCGCCGTGAGAAAAAGTCCGCCGAAAAGGACGAAAAGAAGGACGAAAAGAAGGACGGCGGCAACAAAGACGGCAAGGACGCCGAATGACAGCTGATTAAGAGAGGTAGATCGGATCCATGAAAAAGGAAATTACAGTCAACGCCAAAACGATAGAAGAGGCAGTGGCACGCGCGGCTGAGGAGCTGGGCGTTGCCGTAGATAAAATAGAATACACCGTTACGACCGAGCCGAAAAAGGGCTTTCTCGGCATCGGAGCGACATTCGCCGAAATAGTTGCGACCACAGAGCAGGCTCCCGACAACAAAGCCACCGCATTCATAAAGACCGTGGTGGAGGATATGGGCATCGAAGCCAAGGTCAACACGAAATACGGCGACAACGGCGGTGTCGTTATCGAAATAACCGGAGATGACGCCGGTGTGCTCATCGGGCACCACGGCGAGACGCTTGACGCGCTCCAGTACCTTGCGGGTCTTGCCGCGAACCGCCGCGAGATCGGCGAGAACGGCGAAAAAACCGAAAAGAGTGAGTACATCAAGGTCGCTCTTGACATTGCGGGCTACCGCGAAAAGAGAGAAGAAACTCTGCGCGGTCTTGCGCGCCGTCAGGCAGAGCGCGTTCTCAAATACAAGAGAAGCGTCGTGCTTGAGCCGATGAACCCCTACGAGCGCCGCATTATCCACTCCGAGATACAGGGCATTGAAGGCGTTTCGACCAATTCTATCGGCAGCGAGAACAACCGCAGGGTCGTGATATTCCTTGCGGATAAGACCGCCGACGAAAAAGAGGACAACTGAGCCTTTTATACTGCGAGGCTGCCGCGCACCACGCGCGGCAGCCCGCTTGATATCGGAGACGAGGTGACAAAAATGCTTGATACCATAGCCGCCATATCCACGCCGCGCGGCAAGGGAGGCGTCGCTCTCATCCGCATAAGCGGCCCCGAAGCCGCTGCGGTCGGCGATAGGGTATTCAGACCGAAAAACAAAAAAGCACTCTCCGGGCACGCTGAAAGAGAAGCTGTGTTCGGGGAGATTATCTCGGGTGCCGCGGTCATAGACACGGGGCTTGCCGTGCTTTTCCGTGCGCCGCGTTCGTTTACGGGAGAGGATACCGTCGAGGTGAGCTGCCACGGCGGCGTTCTTGTCACGGCGGCGGTGCTCGGCGCGGCGCTTTCGGCGGGCGCGCGTCAGGCGGAGGCGGGAGAGTTCACACGCCGCGCCTATGCCGCCGGCAAGTTGACGCTCAGCGAAGCCGAATCACTCGGAATGCTGCTCGACGCACGCACGGATGCACAGCTGCGCCTTGCGCGCGGCGGCATGAGCGGCAGCGTTTCAAAGGCTGTCGGCGAGCTTTGCGAGCGCATAAGCGCGGTGCTCGGCGATATTTATGCACGCATAGACTTTCCGGACGAGGATCTCGGCGAGCTTTCAGCCGCAGAGATCGTTGAATGTGTGAAGGGCATACGCGCGGATGCCGAAAAGCTGCGCTCCACCTATTCAACGGGCAGAGCCATAGCGGAGGGCATTCCCACCGTTATATGCGGACGCACCAATGCGGGTAAGAGCACGCTCTATAACCGTCTCACGGGTGAGGCGTCGGCGATAGTCACTGCCGACGAGGGCACGACGCGTGATGTCCTGACCGAAACGGTCTCGTTCGGCGGCGTCACACTGCGGCTGTCGGACACCGCGGGTATCCGCGAGGGACGCGACGAGGCGGAGCGCGTAGGCATCGGCAGGGCAAAAGATAAAATACGCGAGAGCGAGCTCGTGCTTTTCGTGATAGACGGTTCGCGCGCGCCGGACGGCGACGAATACGCCCTTGCCGACGAGCTGGCGGCAAGAGACGGCGGCAGAGTCGCAGCGATATTGAGCAAATCGGATCTGACCGGCGGCAGCGCGGGCGCCGACCGCAACGCGACGGCGCTTTGGGAGCGATTCCCCGACCGCGTGTCGCTCTCGGCGGAGAGCGGCGAGGGGATGGATGCGCTTGCGTCGCTCGTCGGCAGGATGTTCATTGACGGGTCGCTGTCGCCCGAGACGGACGCCGTTGTTCAGAATGCGCGGCAGTATGCGGCTCTCGGTGAGGCGATAGGTGCGATCATTGACGCGGAGGAGACGCTTTCGATAGGATATTCGCCCGACATCGCCGGGATAAGCCTTGAGGAGGCGCTTTCGGCGCTGCGTTCCGTTGACGGCAGAGGCGTTTGCGCCGAGGTCGTGGATAATATCTTTTCGAAGTTCTGCGTAGGGAAATAGGGCGCGGAATATAGTTTAAAGCAAACTTTATAGTTTGGTTTCCGCGCCCGGGTTTATGCGCGCTTCGCACGCATAAACCGTAAGTAACTGCTTACTTGTCAAGCGGAATATAGTTCACATCAGATTTTATAATTCAGTTACCGATCAACGGCGGCTGTGTCAAATGACACAGCCGCCGTTATGCGTTATGGGGAGTGCATGGCGGCAAATACGGTACTGCGTTTCTTTTCGCTCTTTGAGTGTATTTTTATACCGAATATAAGACGAAAACACTTGACTTTTTACCCGATGTGGTGTATTATTACACTATATAATTGTCGGATAATGTCGGAAGGAGGGGAGAGAAACGGACAGAAGCAAACTGATCGCCGCCTGCGACGGCTCGCTGCGCCTTCTGCGCACCGAATTCGGGCTGACGCAGGACGACATGGCGCACGAGCTGGGAATCTCAAAAAAGACCCTCGTCGGCATAGAAAAAGGGCGTTCCTCTCTCGGCTGGACAGGCAGTGCCGCTCTCTGCCTTCTTTTCGGCGACAGCGAAACGTTGCGCCGCGGCCTTTCGTGCGATCCCGCGCGGGCAGCCGCCGCGCTGCGCTTGCATTCACCGCCTGCCGGCATCTCGTCCGATACGGGAATCGCCTCTCCGCCGCCTGCCGAGGGCAGCTCTCCGCTTTGGCGGGCGGTCGGGCAGCTTGGGCGCTTTCGCGCGGAGCAGAATGTGATATCCGAGCACTACCGGCTTGTTGACGGCAGCGGCAGGCGCGTTTTTGCCTCATTTGACTATTCCGAAATAACGGCAGCCGCCGAACGGCTCGAGACCCGCGGTGTACAAACGAAAGGAGACAACGGAAATGACGACGAATTGTGACATACGCAGTATGCTGAGTGTATTTTTTCCCTTCTGGCGGATCCTCTCCGACGGGATGCCGTGGATACTGCTCACGGCAGTGCTCTCGCTGCTGCTTGACGGTGCGGTGCTTATCTTCGTACTGCTCGTATGCCGTCCGCGCCGCGGTCGTATAGGCGACGCCGACGTCGGTAATGTCTGGCGACGTACCGTTCTGCCTTTTTTCGCGCTCGACACGCTTGCCTCGCTTACGGGCGCTGGGATCCTGCGTCTCTCACTGTGGCTCACTTCGCGCATCCTCGGCAAAAGCACCGGATATTTTACCGCGACCGCCGCGCAGTCGCCCTGCACCGACCTTCTGACACTGATCCCCGTTATCCTCGGCATATTCACATCGGCTCTGATCATATATCTCATCGGCAGCCGCGTAATATTCAAGGACATAAAGGGAGCAAGTCTTGCGGCGCTCATACTCGCGCTGACGAGCGCGCCGTACTCGCTGCTGTTCCCGTCGGTATTCAACAAATAACAACGAAAGGACAAGTAAAAATGTCATACGACAGAAGAACGCTCGCCTCCGATTCCCCCTTCGCGGTGGGAGCCGCATTTCTCCTGACGGTTGCCGCCGTGATGATGCTTGCCATCCTCCCGCAGCGGCTGCGTGACGGCAGCATGGCTGCGCTCATGCTGCTGCCGCTTTTGCCCTCTGCGGCGTGCATATGCACAGCCGTTATGCTCGTTTCGCGCAAAAACAGCCTGGTGCCGACGACTCTCCCCGTTTCTGCCGTTTGCCTTTATGCTGCGGCAAGCTCGATAGGGGACTCCGCCTTCGTCTGCGTCGTCTGTTTCATGATAAGCGCCGCGCTTGCCGCGCTTTATCTTCTCTCCGTAGCGGGTACGCTCTCGTCACGCGCGCCGCTTCTTGCCGTCTGCTCTGCCGCTGCCGTGTGGTCGCTCATCACCGCGCTGCGCGCGTCGGGGACGGGCGCCCTGCTCGCGGGGCTTGCGCCTGCCCTTGCGGCGGCTGCGATCTTTCTTGTCGGGTGCGGTATGCGCCGCGGCAGGCTCTACTGAACACAATTTATAAGGAGATAAACGACATGAAATTTACCGAAAAACTCAAAAGGGGCTCGTCCACCTGCTTTACCGGAAAATTTGACCGCGATGCGTTCCGTCAATACGCCGCGGCGGGCATTGACTGTGTTGAGCTTTCAACGAACTACAACAACTATTTCAATGTCACGGGCTTTGTTGACCGCCCCGAGGATTATGCCCGCATTGCCGCCGACGAGGGCGTTGAGATCTGGTCGGTACATCTGCCCTTTTCGCGCAAGCTCGACATTTCCAACGAGGACAAGGAGCTGCGTGCGATAACGCTTTACACCGACCGCGCGATGATACGCGCCTCTGCGCGCGCGGGTGCGAAGGTGATAGTTCTGCATCCGTCGAGCGAGCCGATAGACGACGAGCGCCGCCCGGAGCGTCTGCGTCTCAGCCGCGAGGCGATAATTTCCCTTAACGAAGAATGCGAAAAGAACGGCGTGCTCCTTGCGGTAGAAGATCTGCCCCGCACCTGTCTTTGCAACCGCTCGGGCGAGATGGTCTCTCTTCTTACCGGCACGGGCGCGGGAGCCGTTTTTGACACCAACCACGCGCTTTTTGAGGACAACGCCGACTTTATCGACGCGCTGACCGCCGGTGGGATAAAAATACACACACTTCATATTTCCGACTACTTCCGCGATGCCGCGGGTGTGCTCGACGAGAGACATGTTCTCCCCGGTGAGGGCATCAACGATTGGGATGCGATCATTGCCGCGCTCGAGCGTCACGGATACTCCGGCCCCGTCATGTACGAGGTCCCCGCGCGTCCGAAAACGCACGAGACTCCCTCCACCTTTGCCGAGCTTGCCGACAACATGCGCCGGTTCTTTTAAAACTCGGGTGACGTTGGAGCGGATTTTGATCTTCATACCACGATGGTGGCGCGGGTGCAGGTTTATATCAACTATGGGGATGTAGCTGCATCAGAACATTATCTTTTTTTGACCACGGGTGGCGTTGGAGCGGATTTTGATCTTCATACCACGATGGTGGCGCGAGTGCAGGTTTATATCAACTATGGAGATGTAGCTACATCAGAACATTATCTTTTTTGATCTCGGGTGACGTTGGTGCGGATTCTGAGCTTCATACCCTGACGGTAGGCGGGGAATAAAGTCAGATCGGCATTTTGCGTTCTGTTGCCCCGCCGCGTTTAGCCGTGCCGTGCACGGCTAAACCTGAAAAATCATATCTTACTATACGGCAACAGCCGTAGGGGAGGGG